>JBKHGK010000008.1:0-14750 GCA_046539705.1 Candidatus Brocadiia bacterium
CAGGAGACCACACACTGGTTCGGCTCTATGCCGTTTTATCTCCGCAGGCAGGATGGCCGCTATACATTGACATCGCACCGGTCTTCAAACCGGGACGCACTTATTTCCTGCCGCTTGGAATTCCCACCGGGTGGAGTGGGTGATGATGACTCTATTCTGGGGCGGAGGATGCGGGGCCGCATCCTTACAGCTCATTTGACAGGAAGCTTCGGTAATGCTAAATTGTTGGATCAATCCTATTTCTGTTGCGTGAGGTGGCAATGGCTACGGAGAGTTCAGTTCTGACGCCCAAGCTTGAGGATTATCTTGAGGCGGTTGCCCGGCTTGTAGAGCGGGAAGGCGAAGCCCATGCCTCAGACATAGCCGAGGCGGTATCGGTGCATATTTCCACCGTGTCCACCGCGATGAAAAGCCTGTCGGAGAAGGGGCTCGTACGTTACCGTCCGTACCAGACGGCGACACTCACCGAGAAGGGCAAGAGGGTAGGGGAACAGCTCATACAAAAACGCCGGATTGTGAGCCGTTTTCTTTCGGACATTCTCCGGGTGGACCCCGATGTTGCGGAGGACAACGCGTGCAGGATGGAACACGTGCTCGACGAGCAGGTGATGGAGCATCTTGTATATTTCGCACGTTTTGTGAAGGAGTGCCCTCGAGCGGGAGAGGACTGGCTGGAGCGTTTTACGGATTTTGTGGAACACGACGGGCAACCGCCGGATAACCGGGAAACCCCTCAATCCTGTTTGAACCAATTGAGAGAAAAGTTTGAGGAACGAAGAAAAGGAGATAAAAACGCTATGAGGACTCTTGACGACCTGAATCCCGGACAGACAGGGATCATTTCGGATCTGGACGTGGCTCCCCGGACGCGGCAGCGGCTGCTCGATATGGGAGCTGTCAGAGGGACCCCGGTTGAAGTGGTCAAGGTGGCACCGATGGGGGATCCTGTTGAAGTGAAGATAAAGGGTTACAGTCTCACACTCCGAAAGGAGGAGGCCAGGGGCATTATTGTGGAGGGTGGGGATGAGTGATAGCCGGAGAATGGAAGGTCAGCAGATCCCGCTTATGATGTTGCTGCCGGGCCAAAAGGCGAGCGTGGTTGAGGTTCGCGGAGGTCGGGGTATCACATCAAAATTAAGCTCGATGGGGCTCTTTCCCGGTGCAGAACTCTCCATTGTCAGCGGAGGTCCAGGTGGCCCCGTCATTGCTGAAGTGCGAGGCAGCAGGGTTGTGTTGGGCAGAGGTATGGCCCATCGGGTCCTGGTCCAAAGGAAGGAATGAAAGTTTTTTTACCCACAAGTTGGAAGAGTAAAACTTAAATGCAGGAGGTTGGAATGGTTGATAGCACACCATCGCAAGGTGACGATCGTTCGGTTCAGGTGGCTCTGGCGGGCAATCCAAACGCCGGCAAAACGACGATATTCAATGCCCTGGCCGGTACCCGACAGCACGTGGGGAATTACCCGGGGGTTACTGTTGAAAAAAAGGAATCTTATCTCCAGTACGACGGATGCGAAATCCACCTCGTTGACTTACCCGGGACGTATAGTCTTACTGCGACCAGTATGGAGGAGAGGGTGGCGCGGGATTTCGTGATACGGGAGGATCCGGATGTGGTGGTGGATGTGATTGACGCGTCAAATCTGGAGCGCAATCTGTATCTGGCCGTGCAGTTTATGGAGCTCGGTGTTCCGCTCGTACTCGTGTTCAATATGAGCGACGTGGCGGAAGCACAGGGGATGAACATTGACATCGACGAACTATCGGATCTGCTGGGAGTGGAGATCGTATCCACTGTTGGTCATCGGGGGGAAGGAATCGAAGAGCTGAAAAAGACAATAATTGAGATTGGTCACGATTCTGCGACCTCGCCCCGGGAGGTAACCTACGGGGCGGAAATTGAGGAGGAGCTGGATCGGGTTATTTCTGCTCTGGAGGAGGAAACCGGTCAGCGCGGCCGGCGCGAGCGCTGGACCGCGCTGAAGCTGATGGAGGGGGATCCGCAGATACAGGAGGATCTCACCCAGCAACTGGTGGATCCCGACAGCGTTTTTTCCATCGTTAGCCAGGGGGTGAATCGAATAAAAAGAGATTTTGGCGAGGACCCGGAGGTGGTCATTGCTGATCGGCGATACGGGTTTATCTCCGGTGCCTGCATGGAATCGGTCCAGGACAGTTCTGAAACCCGCCATACGGTGAGTGATCGCATAGACTCCGTGTTGACCCACCGGGTTCTGGGACTGCCCATTTTTCTGGGCATGATGTACCTGGTCTTCAAGCTTACCTTTACGATGAGTGAACCATTGATGGGACTGACCGAGGGATTGTTTGAGTGGTTGGGTGGAGCCGTCGGATCGCTGTGGCCCGCCGGATCGGAAAGCGTGCTTCGATCCCTGGTGGTCGATGGAATTATCGGAGGTGTGGGCGGAGTACTGGTGTTTTTCCCCGTAATCTTGATGCTGTTCCTCGCCATATCCATTCTCGAGGATTCCGGGTATATGGCGCGTGCCGCCTTTATCATGGATCGGCTTATGCACAAAATAGGCCTGCATGGTCGCAGTTTCATCCCCATGCTGCTGGGTTTTGGATGCACGGTCCCGGCGATCATGGCGACCAGAACGATGGACAGTCGTCGGGATAGGCTCACCACTATCCTGGTGTTGCCATTGATGAGTTGTGGAGCACGATTGCCCATTTATGCGCTGTTCATTCCCGCATTTTTCCCGGAGGGTTGGCGCACGCCGATACTCTGGTCCATTTATCTGATTGGTATAGTGCTTGCAGTGCTGCTTGCAAAACTGCTCCGGTCCACTCTGTTCAAGGGGGAGGCAGCACCATTTGTGATGGAGCTGCCCCCCTACCGGATGCCGACCATTTGGGGAACTCTCATCCACATGTGGGAGCGGGCCTGGGTGTTCCTCAGAAAAGCCGGCACCATCATCGTGGGCATATCGATAGTGCTCTGGGCCCTGAATTCCTTCCCCAAAGCGCCCGAGAGTGAAGTGAAGGGCCTTTCTGAAGCACAAACCCGGGAGGTGGAGATTGAACATTCCATCTCGGGTCGCATAGGGCACGCCATGGAACCGGTCATGAAACCGATTGGATTTGACTGGAGAACGAGCACTGCCATGGTGGGGGCCTTTGCGGCCAAAGAGGTCTTCGTGGCACAGCTCGGCATTGTCAATGCTGTGGGACAGGCGGACGCGGAGTCGGAGTCTCTGCGAGAGGTGTTGCAGAGACAGTATACCTCGCTTCAGGCCTTCTGCATCATGCTTTTCTGTCTGATAAGCGTGCCCTGCATGGTTACCGTGGCGGTTACCTGGCGCGAGACCGGATCGTGGAAATGGCCGGCCCTGCAGGTCTTTGGGCTTACCGCTCTGGCGTATGTGCTGACTTTTGGCGTCTATCAGTTTGGCCGTCTCTTTATGTGAAGGGAGATACCCGTGAATATGGAAACCCCCATTACTGTGCTGACCGTCGGTGCCGCACTTTTCTGGATCATTCTGAAGCTGTACAGGACATTGACCGGTAATACAGCCGGATGCACCGGGTGCACCGGGTGTCCAGTAAAGGACGAACAGGACAGCTGTTCTGAGTTGATTTCACGCTAACGTATAACTTTGTGATCAGGAGGCTTGCAGGATGAGAATACGCAGAATGATGCTGATTGTTTTGGTTTGTGTTGTTTCGTTTGCATTCTCAGCTCGTGGCGCTTATTCGAGGGAACCCGCTCGGGAAAGGGGAAGATCGCGGCAATCCCTGGAAAAACGGGATACCCTGACGGACGACTGGTTCGGGGCCGGGGAGACGCTGGGACAATATGGGTTCGAAGTGGGGCTGGGCGTGACCAACGTGTATCAGTACAATCTCCATGATGGCACTGAGCCGGGCAACGGAGCGTATTCCGGGAGCTATGATCTTGAAATTGAAGGGGATCTTGATCGTGCGTTTGGCCTCAGAGGTGGCACGATATTCATGCTCGCTGAGGGTAGCCGGGCGGAAAGCACCGGGCTGGACGACAGGTCCGTGGGGAGCCTTTTTGGCATCAACGATGATTTTGGCGGTGACCGCAGTCTTGATATCACCGAGCTGTGGTATCAGCAGGATTTCCTGGATGGTGATCTGCGGGTGAGGGCTGGAAAACTGGATCTTTCGGCCGGATATGAGTTCAACGGCGTTCCGGTGGCCTTTGATGGGAGTCTGTATGCCAACGATGAAGCCGGGCAGTTTCTCAACGGCTCCCTGGTGAACAATCCGTCCATTCCCTTTCCGGACAACGGTCTCGGAGTTTCGGTGTTTATCAGCCCATTGGACCGGTGGTATTTCGCGGCAGGGGCGGCCGACGCGAAGGCGGATGCTCGGACGACGGGTTTTAATACGGTTTTTGACGGCAACCCGCGGTTTTTCGGGATTGCTGAAACCGGAATCGTTCCGGATATCCGCTCGGCGAAGGGTCGGCTCCCTGCAGCTTACAGAATGGGGATATGGAACACCCGTATCCCACGCGAACACCTGCAGGAGAATCGCACTCGGCGGGATGATGTCGGCGGATATATAAGTGCAGATCAGATGTTATGGCGGGAGAATAAACAGGATTTGCAGGGATTGGGAGCGTTTACGCGTCTGGGAGTGGCCAGTGATACGGTCAATGAGGTTGAGTTTTTCGGCAGTCTGGGGCTGAGTTACAGGGGGCTGGTCCCGGGACGTGGCGAGGATGTGCTGGGGCTGGGCTATGCCCACGGCGATCTCAGTACCCACGGAGGCTTTTCGGCCTCGTCCGAGCAGGTTATTGAGGTTTATTATCAGGCTCAGGTTGCGCCCTGGCTTCGGATCAGTCCCGATCTGCAGCTGGTATCGGATCCCGGCGGCGACCGGAGCAGCGGGGATGTGCTGGCGGCCGGCGTCCGCGTGCAGGTTGATTTCTGAGGATGAGCGGCCAACGCCCCGGACGTGTCAAACCGGCCGTGTCACTCATTAGAGGCAAAAAATGCCGTGTTGACGGACGGTGGGGGGTTCCCTATAATTTGGTTTTCTTGTATCTGCTCGGAGGGGTTTAATCTTTCGGCTGTTTTTTGCCGACATCAAGCGTGGTTACCTCCGTGCGTTCGCCCATACGCTCAGACGTCTGTGATAGAAGAGGAGAGCATTGATGGAGAAAGTACTGATTTCGGACAAGCTGCCTCAGACCACGATTCAGATGATAAGAGATGCCGGCTACGATGTGGAGAATCGGCCGGATATGGAGCCCGATGAATTGAAAGAGGAGCTGAAGGACGCGGCCGGTGTGATATGCCGGTCCGGATCGCAGCTGACTGAACAGGTCCTATCGACGGCTGACAAACTGAAGGTTATATGTCGGGCCGGCGTAGGGGTGGATAACATTGATATACCGGCGGCCTCCCGGAAGGGGATTGTGGTGATGAACACCCCGGGGGCCAACACAATCAGCACGGCGGAGCATACTTTTGCTCTGATGCTGGGGCTATCCCGGAACATCGGGCCGGCCTATATCTCGATGAGGGACGGGAAATGGGAACGGAAAAAGTATACCGGCGCGCAGCTCTCCGGCACCGTCCTTGGGGTCGTTGGTCTCGGCAAGGTAGGGCGGGCAGTGGCTGAACGGGCGAAGGCCTTTGAGATGGATGTGATGGGATTTGACCCTTATATTTCCCGTGAAAAAGCATCGAAGCTGGGAATCGAACTGGCCGATGAGCTCGGCAACCTGCTGGGTAAATGTGATTATCTGACGATTCATGTGCCGGTGAATGAACAGACCCGGGGTATGATCGGGGATGAGGAGATTAAGACGATGAAGTCGTCCGCCCGGATTATAAACTGTGCGCGGGGCCCGATCGTTGATCAGGATGCGGTGGTGGCCGCTGTGCAGGAGGGTGAACTCGCCGGTGCCGCTTTTGACGTCTACGATGAAGAACCGCCGGAGGATTTTGATTTTGCCCGTCACAATCAGATACTTGCCACACCCCATCTGGGGGCATCGACGGAGGCAGCCCAGGAGGCGGTGGGAGCCCAGGCTGCGGACCAGCTGATCAATGCCCTGGAGGATGGCTATTTTCGCAATGCCCTGAACATAAGTCCCGTTCCCCCGGAGGAGATGTCCGCGGTTGAACCCTTCTGTGATCTGCTCGTAAAAATGGGTAAGATGGCCGGATCGCTGAATCGAGCCCGGCCGGAACGCATCGAGGTGACCTGCAATGGAGAGGTGGCGGAGTTCGATACGACTCCTCTTGTGAATTACGGGACTCTGGGCGTCCTGCAGAGTGTGCTCGGAGGGAATGTCAATATAGTGAGTGCACCCCATATCGCCGATGAACGGGGAATAAAAATCCAGGGCCATACCTCGACCTCCGCTGACAGTGGATTCACCGATCAGGTAAGCGTCAGCCTTCATACTGAAGAGGAATCTGTCGTAGTTTCCGGGACGGTGCTCGGAGGCGAACACGCCCGGATCGTCAACGTGGCCGGTTTCGAGACGGAGATTAATCCGGAGGGCCATCTTGTGATGCTGTTCACTCCGGATAAACCCGGCGTGGTGGGGCAGGTGGGCATGTCCCTGGGGGAATCCGATATCAATATCGCCCAGATGACGTTCGGACGGGAAGAGGAAGGGGGCAACTCCCTTGTCGCGCTGAAACTCGATAACCCCTGCGATGAGGATACCATGGAAGAACTCCGGAGACTCGACGTCGTGGACAGAGCGGTAGCCATTTCGCTATGAGGTTGAGTAATGCACACCGTGATCGGGCTCGGCGAGCTACTGTGGGATATATTCGAGGACTGTAAAGTCCTGGGAGGAGCGCCCGCCAATTTTGCCTATCATGTGCATTGTCTCCGTCGCACGGGGCTTCCCTTCAGCAGGGTCGGGTCCGATGAACTTGGAGATGAACTGCTCGCCTCGTTGAGTTCTCGTGAGTTGTGTACCGATTTTATCCAGCGAGACAGACAGCATCCGACTGGGAAGGTGTTCGTGGAGCTGGACGAGGAGGGAGTGCCGGCCTTCGAAATCCAGGATGATGTGGCCTGGGATTACATGAAGGTGGAAAGGCGCTGGCTCGATGCCGCGAGGGGGGCGGACGCCATCTGCTTTGGGACCCTCTGCCAGCGAAGTGAAAAAAGCAGAAAGACCATACGTCGTATACTCGAGGAAGGAAAGGACAGTATACGCGTTCTGGATCTTAATCTGCGGAAGAATTGTTTCAACCGGGAGATCATTTCGGGGTCACTGGAGCGGTGCGATATTCTGAAGCTCAACGTATATGAATACAGTACACTTCAGGAACTCTATAACCGACCATGTGGGGAAGGGGAGTTCGCCGAATGTCTCCGGAACAGGCACGGGATGGATCTTGTTTGTGTTACTCATGGCGAGGAAGGCTGCAGGTTATACTCCAACGGGGGAGAGGTGCGCGGAGAGGCCGTGGAAGTCGATGTCGCTGATACGGTGGGGGCGGGAGATGCCTTCTGTGCCGCGATGACGGTTAACTATCTTCGGGGAGAGAATCTTCAAAAGGTGGCGGATTCGGCCAACAGGCTGGCTGCTTACGTGGCGTCGCATAGAGGGGCTATGCCGCATATCCCCGAACGTATAATCGAGGAAATCCTGTAACCCACCGAACGGACCAGTAGAGCGTGGTTTGCAGCCTGCTCTGTCATCGTGGTTCCTCAACAAACCAGCTCGAGCCGTCCGACAGCTCCCAGAACTGATTGAAGAAACCGGCGGCTCGGAAGCGGTTGCACCACTCCGTGCCCTCGTCCGATGGGGCGTCGGTATACACGATAAAATCAGGTATCATTTCGTATTTGTGATTCTCGGGAAGGTCCGTTCCCCAGGGCAGGCCGGCGTTTATGACGACGTATCTGTCGGGGGACAGGGGGTTCGGATATATCATCCAGACTCCATGTCTGCGCAGGTCGTAACTTCTGCCCGCCAGTTCAATATCGGTCCCCGTTATGTCGAGGGGGATATCCGGTATAACTCTGTCGATCAGTGGGTTTTCCCGTGGTGTGCCGAAGAGCAACAGGTGATTGTTCCGGATATCATCCGCCGTCAGCTCGTCGGCTGCTTTCACACGGGGCCTGCCTTTTGCAAAACGATTCCAGTCCCGGGCGGCGTATTCGCATAGTTTCCGGCTAACGGGCACCTTTTCGGCCGCCTTGATAGCGGCATCCGTGCCGTTCCCGTAAACCATGATAAAACTATCGCTGAAAACCTCTCGGAGCGGACCGGCGAGAGTGCTGTTTTTGACCGGACGATCAGACTCCATGTGCTGCCCGCCGAGGATAAGTGCTCCTTCCTCGACCCGGGCTTCGGTATGGTTGTCGTTCCATATAAGTGTGACGTCTTCCAGCTCTGTTGTTTCGGGCAGAGGTGGTGTCAGGCGCAGGGCCATCACGTTGTCGGTCTCCAGTGTGATCCGGGCGTTTTCGCGGTCCAGCTCACAGTGAACTTCCGCCGGCTGATCCCAGCGTTTCATCCCCAGTATCTGAACCCAGTAGGCCTCGTTGTAGCGGAGATCATAGGTCCGGTAGGTAACTGTCGAGGGATCCTTGACCCGTTTCTGCTCTTTCAGCCATTCCACGATCTCGGCGTCGGTCTCGGTGCGTCGATAAAAGAACAGATGTCCTTTTCCCGTGCGTTTTTGGTACCGGACATCGTTGCCTCTGTCTTTTAACCGCCGGTACATCCTGGCCGACTGCTCCGGTGAAATGGCAAAATCCATGTCGCCATGAACCAGAAAAGCCGGCAGATGTCTGTAGTTCGGCATCAGATTGGCACCGAATTCTCTTTCCGCGAGTTTCGTCTTGAAGGGGGCCAGCTCGTCGGGGGACAGATCTTTCCACATATAGAAATCGGCGCGACTGCTCATGGCCCAGAGGGCGGCAAATTTGTCCGGATAATGCCCCCCAATCGTCCAGACCCCCATGCCGCCCATGGAGTAGCCGCTCAGGATGATACGGTCGGAGTCAATATTGAACTCCTGCTGAACCCTGTCGATCACGTGAAGCACGTCGTCCTCGCCACACCCCTGAAAATCGGTGTTACCGCGCGCAAACGGCATGACCACAATGGTGCCGGACTCGCTGGCATAGCTGTCCAGAACCTCCGGGTACATGCTCCGGATCCAGTTTTCGCGATTCAGATCCGGACTGTACCCGTGGAGATACACCAGCAGACCCGTTGGCTGCGTTTCGTCATAGGATTCGGGCACAAAAAGATAATACGGCTGGACGCTGCCGTCATTGGGCGCTATATACGCCCTTTCGATTCTGCCCTCTCGCTCCAGCGAAGGTTCCTGGTCCTGCATGAGGGTTTCCACGAGCTCCTCGGCCCGCTTAACATAGTCCGCGACTTTCCTCCGTCTGGTATCCTCCAGTCGATAGTTGCTGTCGGCCAGGCGCGCTTTGACGAGCTGCAGCCGGGCCAGAGCGTAGGTTTTTTGCCGGTTGCTGGAGGAATCCGGGACTTTCTGGCGGGTCCGCTCCAGTTTATCCTCAAGAGCTTCCGCATCGTCGGGCGATTTCGCGGAAATGACGGGTAATTGATACGGTGGGACAATGCCGATCAGGACGGAGAGAAAAGCGCATATCAGGAGCAGGCGTCCGTTTCTCGAGATGTTGACCGATCTGTTCTTCTTGTGCAAAAAAAGATTTGACGTCATGTTTGGTCTCCGGTTCCGTTGCTTCTTTTCCGTTCTGTGCAGGAGCAACTTATAAGAGGAAAACAGGTCGGCCTGCTGCTGTTCTGAAGATGAAAGCCACATTATGAGCACAATTACCCTCAGGGCTCAAGTTTCCTGCTGACTTTCGCGGGTTATCAATGGAGTGGGTCGCAGAACAGAAATTCTGCGTTTTATGAATTACGGAAGGGGCATCATGAAAGGGGAAAGGCGTGCTGAGAGAGCGGTGTCAGTCCCATGTGATCCGCACAAGATACACGCGGTTGTCGCTTCCATGTTCCTCGCATCCAACCGGCTGCATCCACTCGGCTGCCGTGACCCACGTCTCGTTCTCATCCACTCGCGTCACGCCAAAATTGCCCATACGCGCGCCGCGTTCCGGCACCAGCACTCGTTCCGTCTCGCGACGCACCGTCATCGAATCCAGATCCACCTCCGCCATCATCAGCGGAGCGCGGTGGCGGATAACGTGGTCATTGTTCAACCCCCGTCGGGTATAGATGAGCCAGGTTCGGTCCTCGCGGGTGACCCAGTGCTGCTGGGTGTTATAATTCCCGAGCTCCTCACCATCATCAAATGTCCATGGTTTGAGCTGCTGGAACTCAAGTCCATCTTTGCTGACGGCCACATAGCCCTTTTCATCATTTCGCATCGTCAGGACATAACGGTTCCCAACGCGGGCGACGGATGGTTCGTAGAGCCCGCGCGCGACGTCGACGCTGAGCCCGTTGCCGAGCCGCAGGGCCTCCAGTTTTTCCCCGTCGAACTCACATTCGGCCACGCATGTGGTTCGCACCTTCTCGTCCCGCAGCCGGCAGGAGAGGGGGAGCAGTATGCGACCGTTGTTGCGTTCGAGGCGCTGCACACTTCCGGCCACCGCCACGTCACCATGGGGGTGATCGGGTATCGATAAAGTCCTGGGGGCGCCCCATTTCCGCGTCGTTGGATCCCAGGTGGCGTAGACGGTCTCGGGAGGCCGCCCTCCCGGTGAGGTGTGGTCGGGGTGATCCGCATTGGTGTAGAACACGCGCACACCGATCCCCAGCATACTGCCGGAGGCATCGTGCCAGTGCGGTTTGAGGTCGTTCACGCATGATTCTCGCCCGTCATCCTCGGTCCGCCGGGCCATGGACGGGATGGAAGTCAGCGGCGAAAACGTCTCGCCCCGGTCATCGCTCCAGGCGGTATGGGCGCCGAAAAACACGTCGCTGCCGGACAGAAGGAGCTTTTGCATCGTGAGGACGGCCGTCTTTCCATCGTCGGCCACACCGCACCAGGGGTTGACCCAGCATGTCTCTCCATCGAAACCACTTCGTATGATCTGTATGTCCACATTCATTCGTTCATCCTTTGGTGTTCTATTCACCAGTGGTTCATGCCACTTGCTTCTCGTGGTTCAGCCGGTCGCCGGCGGTTCAGATGCAAGGCGCAGTGAGAAGTTCAACCCAGACGGGTCCATGCCTGAGGCGGACAAGCTCCGGGTGACCCCAGTCCTAATCGTCCGTACCACATCACAGCCCAAAAAACGGAAACAGATTAACGGTAAACAGCCGATTACGACGAGGATTACGATTCTTCCCCTTATCAATCGGGAGAGATCAATCTGACTATCCCTTCGGCGGTTTGCCTGAGTAGACGTTCGGTGTTTTCATGGGCTTTTTTTACCTTCATAGGCCCTTCTGCGATAGAGAATGCGGCAGTAATACCATGGCGGTAAAGTTCGCGATATCCATCCTCAAGCATTCCTGCAGCGAGCACCGCCGGCACACCGCTTTTTCGGGCCAGCTCCCCTACACCTGCCGGAGTTTTGCCGAAAGCACTCTGCAAATCAGCTTTCCCTTCCCCGGTAATGACCAGAGCGGCGCCTTCCATCTTTGCTTCAAGCCCCACCGCATCCATAACTGTCTCTATTCCCCTTTCCAGCCGTGCTCCGGCAAAGGCAGCCAGCCCGGCCGCCAATCCGCCAGCGGCCCCACCGCCTGGTTCCTGGGAAACATCAATACCCAAATCCTTTCTAATTATCCCTGCAAAATGTTTGATTCCCTTCTCCAGCCGCTCCACCATATCCGTGTCGGCCCCCTTCTGCGGCCCATATACCCGAGCCGCGCCTTCGTTTCCAACCAGGGGATTGGTAACGTCACAGGCCACGGACACCTCCGTATTCCGAAGCCTCCCGTCGAGCCCCTCCATACGAACGCTTTCAACCTTTCCCAAATCCCCACCGGCGGGGTTCTCTATGGGCTTGCCTTTCCGGTCCAGAAACTCGGCGCCGAGTTCGGCCGCCATGCCGATACCGCAGTCCACGGTAGCACTGCCGCCCACCCCCAATATCATCCGCGAGGCCCCGGCATCCAGAGCCGCCCTTATGAGGACCCCCGTGCCTTTGGTAGAGGTCTGTAATGGATTTCGTTCGGACGGACCAAGAAGGTCCAGTCCGCTGGCAGCGGCCATTTCCAAAACGGCTGTAGTTCCGTTCTCAATAAGTCCGAACCTGGCCCTAACCGGATGCCCAAGGGGATCGGGGACTTCCACACTGCGAAAGGATCCTCCGGCAGCGACAACCACCGCATCCGTTGTGCCCTCTCCCCCGTCTCCAAGAGGAACCATTACAACCTCGGCCTGCGGAGAAGCATCGATTACTCCTTTCTTCAGGGCCTCAGCCACTTCCGGCGCGGAAAGGGTTTCCTTAAAGCTGTCGGGGGCTATAACTATTTTCATGGGATAAGAGTGAAGGATAAAGGAAAAAGGATAGGACGTTGCGTTTCTACGCTTCCGCGCGTTTTATGGGTCCTTTTCACTTCGTCTGCTTCAAAAGCCACCATATCTCCGTAATCTGCTGTAAGCCGATTGTCAAACAGAAGATCATAATCTTTTCCGAGTCTACCGGGATACTGCCACTCCTGACGAAGTTTTTGTCGATTCTTATTTCAGTATACCCGAGCACATGCGAAATTCACAAAAAGGGAAACGGGTGCTGTCCCGAATGGTCGTTCCAGACCGCCAGCAGATCACCTGTCCCGGGCAGCCGCTTGATCGACGCGGGAGACAGGGGGGAACACAACGGTGACGGGCGGGCCCGGCTCCACGTCTCGCCGCCATCCTCGGAAATAGCCTCATACTGCGTTCCCAGATCGGTGCGGGCCCACATGTAGACGCGCCCGTCCTCCAGCTCCACCACGCCCGGTTCCTGCAGACCGGTCCCGGTGTCGATCCGATCCGGAATCGCCAGTATATCGGCCGCCCGGTGCCACGTGTCACCCTCGTCGTCGGAATAATAACAGGTGGCTCCGGCGCGGCCGCACCAGGTGTCCCGCGTGCCGTCCTCACTGGGATGGAGCGCGGCGGGAACCAGCAGACGGCCATCGTCGAGCTCGACGATGGAGCCTTCGGAATTGCGGGGTCCGTCGGGCGACGGCTCAATCACTAACGAGGTTTCGGGTTCATTGGACCAGTTCACGTTGTTGCCTCTTTCGGTGAAGCATTATTGCTGAATACCAATTCGTTGTTGTCTCATTCGTTGGGAATCCCGTCGTTTCCCCTTTAATCCGTCCTCCTGTTATTCGGTGCAACCCACTGGCTTTACGCCATTTCCGGCAGTTCCCACCGGCTGCACAGAAGCGCGCATTTGTCGTCGGGGCTGGAGGGTTTCTGGTAGTAGACCGTGAAAATGGAGCCGCCGCCCAGTTCGGTGGAACACGGATATCCCAGATCGCCGGTTGGTCCGTCATCGCGCAGCACATAGTGGTACCGCCAGCTCTGACCTTCATCCTCGCTGATGGCGATGCGTTGTCCGCAGGGTTCCTGACGATAACCGTAGCTCATGATGAGTTTCCCCGACGAATGACACAGAAGGTGCGGTGGGACCGCATGAAAAGGAAGAGGACGCGCCTCCGTCCAGGTTGCGCCACCATCCCTCGATTCGGTCTGCATCAGGATGCGCGCGTGTTCCAGCCCCAGCTCCTCACCGCCGTGGAATCGGATCATACCGACGAGTTTCCCCGACGGCAGTTCGGCGACGTGCGGCTCGTGGTAATCGCCGACGTCCGTATCATCCGGGAGGGGGACCCGACCCAGTTCCTCCCAGCTTTTACCGTCGCCGGACCCGCGCATGGCCTGGATTCCATGCTGTCCGGCATACAGGTCATCCATCGTCTGGCCGAAGACTTTGCCGAGGTAGAGGAGGTTGCCGTCGCGGAGTTTGATGGGCCCGTGAGGCGTGGTGACCGGTACGCGCACGGGTTCCTCCCACGTGTCCCCGCCATCGGGGCTGGTTCGCACCCATGATCCGACGAACCGTTGCCCGTTCTCATCGTCGATCCACGACAGGCCACGCTGAACCTCCGGATCCTCGCTGTCATCGAAACGATCGCGGTGATCCGAGGAAAACCAGGATATCAGCACCTTCTGGCCGCCCACGGGCGTCACTCCCACGTCGCGGTCGTCCAGCGGCGTGTCGTTGACCACACGTGGGCTGCTCCAGGTCCGGCCGTCGTCACGGCTGATGAAAATGGTGGACCGGCCGTGGGGGCCGACGTGGTGGCGGCGCATACCCGAGGCGCCGGCCAGCAGCGTTCCGTCGCCGAGGCGTCCGACGCTGGGCCAGCCAAAGTAGCCAAAACGGTCATCCGGCATGCTGCAGATGACGCCGTGTTCCGCGTGCAGTTTCTCATCAACTTCCGTCGTATTCATGTGTAGGCTCCGCTATCTGGCTCTTTGTTATCTCTGGACTCACAGTGTCCTTTCGCGAGCTAAGCGGGCAGAAGCAAGTTCTTTCCGGTTTTGAAAACCTTTTAGATGTCTATGTATAGCAGGCATCCTGCCTGCGGAAGGATAAGCGCAAAACTGCCCAAAATCGTTCACATTCTCCTTTAGATGAGGGTTTGCACCGAACAGGCAGGATGCCTGTCATACATTACGCGCAATCTCTTTTAACCGGAACATAGTTGTTTCTGTCCGGTTAGGGGTTTCGACCCCGTTTACACCTCAGTGTCCGGTAGGATCGAACTGTATGAGATGAGATGATTCAACTCCCTCCGGAAAGCCGAATGACGGGGG
>JBKHGK010000009.1:0-14353 GCA_046539705.1 Candidatus Brocadiia bacterium
GTGCCTGCCAGGGTGGGTTGGTGTTCAGTCCCGCACCTCCTCGAGGGACTCCGGTGCGACGTTTTCGGGGAGTTGTTGGGTTTCTCTGTGGATTTCCTGCAGCGAGTGCACGCTCAGCTCGTCCGCTTTGAGGGCGCTTATCGCCCGGGCACTGGCATCGGCCGCCGCGGTGGTTGTGATGAGGGGGATGTTGTGCCGCACCGCTTCGCCGCGTATTTTGACTTCGTCCCGGCGCGGGATGGGGCCGCTGGGTGTGTTGATCAACAGTCCCACGTCACGGCTTTTGATGAAGTCCACGATGTTCGGGCGTCCCTCGGCGAGTTTGGGGACGCGTTCGGCCGGGATGCCCGCCTCCTCCAGCGCCGCCTGTGTGCCGGAGGTCGCCAGCAGGTCGAACCCCTCCTCGTGGAACGTGCGGGCTATTGGGATCACCTTCTCTTTGTCGGCATCGCGCACGCTTACGAAGACCCGGCCCTCGGTGGGCAGCGGCTGTCCCGCGGCCGTCTGGCTCTTGGCAAAGGCCATCGCAAAATCGCGGTCCACGCCCATCACCTCACCGGTTGATTTCATCTCCGGTCCCAGCACCGGATCGACTCCCGGGAACCGATCAAACGGCATGACCGACTCTTTGACGGCGTAGTAGTTCGGCACCGGATCGGCTGTCACGCCCTGGCTTTTCAGGCTTTTCCCGGCGATCACTTTTGAGGCGACACTGGCCAGGGGGAGCCCGGTGGCCTTGGAGACGAAAGGCACCGTTCGTGATCCACGGGGGTTGATTTCAAGCACATAGATCTCCCCGTCTTTCACCGCAAGCTGGACGTTCATGAGCCCCTCCACCTCCAGTTCAATGGCCATACGGCGTATCTGTTCCTTGATCTCGCCCACCACTTTCTCATCCAGAGAGTACGGTGGCAGCACCATGGCGCTATCGCCGCTGTGAACGCCGGCCTCCTCGATATGCTCCATGACTCCCGCCACGACGACGTCCTCTCCGTCGCAGACCGCATCGACATCGACCTCGATGGCATCATCGAGGAACTTGTCGATCAATACAGGATGGCCCGGGGCGGCTTCCATGGCTTCCGAGACGATCTCTTCCAGCTCCTCTTCCTTCCAGGCAACCACCATGGCCCGGCCACCCAGCACGTAGGAGGGCCGGATGAGCACGGGGTAGCCGATATCACCGGCGACCCGCCGTGCCTGTTCAAAGGACGTCGCGGTGTCGCTGGGGGCCTGTTTGAGGTCGAGTTTCTGTATCAGCTCACGGAAGAGTTTTCTGTCCTCGGCCCGGTCGATGGCCGCCGGGGATGTGCCCAGGATGTTCACTCCGGCCCTGGCCAGCGGGACGGCCAGGTTCAGAGGGGTCTGTCCGCCGAGCTGGACCACGATCCCCTCCGGATCCTCCCGTTCGGCGATATCCAGCACATCTTCATAGGTCAGCGGTTCAAAATACAGCCGGTTCGATATATCGTAGTCAGTGGAGACGGTCTCGGGGTTCGAATTGACCATGATGGTGTCGTATCCCATCTCCCGCAGGGCCAGGGAGGCATGGACGCAGCAGTAATCGAACTCAAGGCCCTGTCCTATACGGTTCGGGCCGCCTCCGATGATCAGGATCGTGGGTTTATCGCCCGTGCGGCTCTCATCCTCCAGGTCATAGGTGGAGTAATAATACGGGGTATAGGCCTCGAATTCGGCCGCGCAGGTGTCGACCAGCTTGTAGACCGGCGTGATATCCAGTTTTTTCCGTTTGTCGCGGACCTCATCGTCCTCGCAGCCCACCAGGGTGGCGATCTGGTGATCCGAGAAGCCGAATTTTTTGGCCTCACGGATCATCTCCGCCGAAAGTTCGGCCAGCTCCGGCACTTCGGCGAGCTCCCGCTCCATCTTCACGATCTCGCCCATGTTGAAGATGAACCACGGGTCGATCCCGGTCAGCTCGGAGATCCTTTCCGGTTCCATCCCATCCTTGAGGGCATGTTTGATGTAGAACGGCCGTTCGGGAGTGGGGCGGGCGAGGCGTTCCTCCACTTCCTCGGGATCAACATCCCGTTCGCCCCGCGTATCGAATCCGCTCAGCCCGATTTCAAGCCCGCGCAGCCCCTTCTGGTAGGATTCCTTGAAGGTCCGGCCGATGGCCATCGTCTCCCCAACCGAGTGCATTGACACCGAAAGGGTGTCGTCGGCACCGGGGAATTTTTCGTAGGTGAACCGGGGAATCTTGGTCACGCAGTAATCGATGGTCGGTTCGAAACACGCCGGCGTCTCGCGGGTGATATCGTTCGGGATTTCGTCGAGGGTATAGCCACAGGCCAGCTTTGCGGCAAACTTGGCGATCGGGAACCCGGTGGCCTTGCTGGCGAGCGCGGATGAACGGGAGACCCGCGGATTCATCTCAATCGCGGTCATGCGGCCGTTGTCCGGATTGATGGCGAACTGGATGTTCGACCCGCCCGTCTCCACCCCCACCCGGCGTATGATGTCTATTGCGGCATCGCGCATGCGCTGATACTGCTTATCGGACAGCGTCTGGGCCGGTGCCACGGTCACGGAATCGCCGGTATGAATGCCCATCGGGTCGATATTTTCGATCGAACAGATGATCACCACGTTATCTTTGTGGTCCCGCATGACCTCCAGCTCATATTCCTTCCAGCCGATGACCGATTCCTCCACCAGTACCTCGTTGATCATGCTGAGGTCAAGGCCGAGCTGGGCGCAGTCGTCGAACTCCTCAGCGTTGTACGCGATGGAGGCCCCGGCCCCTCCCATGGTGAAACTGGGCCGGATCAGAATGGGAAAGCCAAATGTCTCGGCGATCTCCCGAGCTTCCTCCAGCGAATGAGCCGCCTCACTGCGGGCCATATCCACCCCGATCTCCTGCAGCGCGGCACGGAACTGTTCACGGTCCTCCGCACACTGAATGGCATCGTAGTTGGCGCCTATCATTTCCACGCCGAACTCGTCCAGTATCCCCGCCTCCGAGGCCTGCACGGAGACGTTCAGTGCGATCTGCCCGCCGAGCGTGGCCAGGAGGGCATCGGGTCTCTCGCGTCGAATAATTTTCTCCAGCACCTCCACCGTGATCGGTTCCACATAGGTGCGGTCCGCCATAACCGGATCGGTCATGATGGTGGCGGGGTTGGAGTTGAGCAGCACCACCTCGTAACCCTCCTCCCGGATGGCTTTGCAGGCCTGAGTGCCGGAATAATCGAATTCACACGCCTGGCCGATGATGATCGGCCCCGAGCCAACTATAAGTATCTTGCTGATATCGTTACGTTTGGGCATGGTCCTCGCTCTAATAGTGGCTGAAGTTAGTCCTATCCTGCTCCTCTATACACATCCGACGATCGGGCTTTATCCAGAACTGCGCCGGTTGGGGGCTCCTCCCGATCCGAGCCCCGGAGCTCGAACATCAGCCGCCCGGCGCTGTTTACCACTCCATACGCATCGGGATGTCGCGGCCGGCCAGATTTCGTTTGATGTCCGGCACCGTGTATTCACCGTAGTGCACCATACTGGCAATCAGGGCGGCATCGGCCCGGCCCCCGGTGAGGACCTCGGCCATATGGGCGGGCGTTCCCGCTCCGCCGCTGGCGATCACCGGTATTCCGACCGTCTCGCTGATCTTCCGGGTCAGTTTCAGCTCGTAACCGTTCTTCGTTCCATCCGCATCGATGGAATTCACGCAGATTTCCCCGGCGCCCAGTTCCTCGCCGCGCCGCGCCCACCGGAGGGCATCCATGCCGGTGGCAATCCGCGCGCCGTCGATGTATATCTCGTAACCGCTGGGTATATCCTCGGTGGGGTCCACCTGTTTTGCCTGCATACCGAGGACAATACACTGGCTGCCGAATGCCTCGGCGCCCCGGGAGATAAGGTCCGGATCCCGCACGGCACCGCTGTCTATGCTCACCTTCTCGGCTCCGGCCAGCAGCACCTCCCGCATATCGTCCACCGTGCGCAGACCTCCCCCCACGCTGAAGGGGATAAAAATGGCGCGTGCCACCCGGCGGACCACATCGATCATGATGCCCCGCTTCTCATGGGAGGCTGTGATGTCGTAGAACACAAGCTCGTCAACGCCCTGCTCGTAATACCGCCGGGCCATCTCGACGGGATCGCCCACCTCCTCATTCCCTTCAAAACGCACACCCTTCGTGGTCTTGCCCTCACGCACGTCCAGGCAGATTATAACTCGTTTGCTCAGCATGTCTCATACGCACCTGTGGTTTGTGTCTGATCTGTGTGCTGCATCCCCAGCTTCACTTCGGCGCCAACCGTGCAAGGCCGGGGTTGGTTTACGGTCTTTCCGGTGATCGGGTTTGTCGTGCTCTCCTGCATCTTGATCTCCGGGCTTTTTCAGATGACCGCCTCAGGCAGCAAGGTCCTGAGAACTGCTTGTATCCGACTCTGCCGGGGCCCGAACGGGATCCCGGCACGAACACTCATATTAATTCAGGGGCGCCATTTCAGGAAGTTGTCCAGCACCTGCAGCCCGAACCGGCCGCTGCGCTCCGGATGAAATTGAAACGCAACGAGGTTCTCCTGCCCGATGGCGCTCACGAAGGGCACATCGTATTCGGTTTTACCTATCACGGGCTCTTCCTCCCGCGGAACGGCGGCATAGGCGTGGACGAAGTAGAACTGCACACCGCTGGGGACATCCTCCCATACGGGGTGTTTCCCTGTGAAGTCAACGCCATTCCAGCCCATGTGAGGCACCTTGAAACCCTGCCCCACAGGAAGTGGTTTCACCGATCCGGGCACAAGGCCGAGGCATTCGGTATCATTCTCGGTGCTGTGGTCGAAGATGATCTGTGCTCCCAGGCATATACCCGCCATCGGCCGTCCGGTGCCTGCGTAATCGGCAATTGCTTCGTCGAGCCCGCTACTCTGAAGCCTGTCCATCGCCGCACCCGCTGCGCCGACCCCGGGAAATATCACCCGTTGGGCCGAACGCACGGTCTCCGGGCGGCCGGTGACCTGCGCCTCCCATCCCAGGGCCTCGACGGCGAGTCGCACGCTGGTGAGGTTACCGGCGCCGTAATCAACTATACATACCTTCTCGTTGGTGCTCATCTGTGTCTCGATTCAGTTTGTCGGACTCACAACGCTGGATGGGAGAAAGTGGATTATAGTTCTGCACGTGCAAGCAGCCGAACAGGTGTCGCACTTTATCGGCCATCTGCGTTTCCCGTTCCGTTCCCTTCACTCCGCAGAGCCCATCTCGGTATTGTGTTCCAGGGCGGTGCGGATGAAGTCCCGGAACAGCGGATGGGGTCTGGTCGGGTAGGAGCGGAATTCCGGATGGAACTGTGTGGCGACGAACCAGGGATGGTCCGTGATTTCAACAATTTCCACGAGATCTTTCTCGGGGTTTATCCCGCTGAAGACCATTCCGTTTTCGCTGAACTGTTCTCGATATTCATTATTGAACTCATACCGGTGTCTGTGCCGTTCCCGGACCTCCTGAGCCTCATAGGCTTTGCGGGCGGAAGATTCCGGGGCGAGTTCGCAGGGCTGGGCGCCGAGGCGCATGGAGGCGCCCTTTTTCTCAACGTCTTTCTGTTCCTCCAGCAGGCAGATCACCGGGTGAGGGGTATCCTGATCGATTTCGGTGCTGTTGGCTCCCTCCAGCCCGCAGACGTTTCTGGCGAACTCGATTGCCGCACACTGCATCCCCAGGCAGAGTCCAAGGAAGGGAATGCCGTTTTCCCGTGCATAGCGGGTGGCTTCGATCTTGCCTTCCACCCCCCGGGCTCCAAATCCGCCCGGCACCAGTATGCCATCGACTTCATCGAGCAACTGATCCGCGCCCTTCTCCTGAATATCCTCCGATATAACCCGGACGCATTCGACCCGGGCGTGATGGGCTATGCCGCCGTGGTCGATCGCCTCGTAAATTGATTTATAGGCATCCTGCAGCTCACCGTACTTGCCAACCACGGCCACCTTCACCTCTTTTTCCGGGTGCCTGATGTTGCGCAATATCTTCGGCCACGGTTCAAGATCGGGTTCATCGGCCGCGTCGAGGTCGAGCCGTTCGATAATGAGTTTGTCCAGCTCCTCATCAATAAAGATGAAAGGAACCTCGTAGATGGTATCGTCCACGTCCGGCTCCTCGATAACCGCACGCTTCTCGACGTCGCAGAACAGGGAAATTTTGCTTTTCACCGCGTCGGTCAGCGGCCGTTCGGTGCGGCAGATAATGGCGTCCGGCACGATACCGATTTCCCGCAGCCGCACAACCGAGTGCTGGGTTGGTTTTGTTTTTATCTCCTGGGCGGCTCTGATGTAGGGGACCAGTGATACGTGCACATACATTGTATTCTCCCGGCCCTCATCAAGCCGCACCTGCCGGAGGGCTTCCATGAAGGGCAGCCCCTCGATATCTCCCACGGTGCCGCCGATCTCGCTGATGACCACATCGACGTCCGGACCGGCCAGTTTATGTACCCTCTTTTTGATCTCGTCGGTCACGTGCGGGATGAGCTGGATAGTCTGCCCGAGGTAATCCCCCCGACGCTCCCTGGAGATCACGTCGTTGTAAATCTGTCCGGAGGTCCAGTTGCAGTCCCGGCTGGTGGGATCACCGGTGAAACGCTCGTAATGACCCAGGTCGAGATCCGTCTCCGCCCCATCGTCGGTGACATACACCTCTCCGTGCTGGTAGGGGTTCATGGTGCCAGGATCCACGTTCAGGTACGGGTCGAATTTCTGGAGTCTGACGGTGAGACCCCAGGATTTCAACAGCATGCCGAGGGAAGCGGCCGTGATGCCTTTGCCGAGCGACGAGACCACTCCGCCGGTGACGAAGATGAATTTGGACATTGTTTCACCCTGCAGGAAGGATTGTAGGAACCGTCGGTTTATCTGTTCTCATCAATCATCGTGCGAAACTGATTGAAAAGATTCTTGGCGTCGTGGGGGCCGGCCGAGGCTTCCGGATGATGCTGGACGGCCATGGCCGGTATGGACCTGTGCCGGAGCCCTTCCAGCGTATCGTCGTTCAGGTTCAGGTGGGTCAGCTCCACCGCCTCGTCCTCGAGGGTCTCCATATCAACACAGAACCCGTGATTCTGACACGTGATGTCGATCTCCTTCGTGCGCAGGTCCATCACAGGATGGTTGGCGCCGCGATGACCGAATTTCAGCTTGTAGGTCTCTCCACCGAGGGCAAGGCCCAGAAGCTGATGTCCCAGGCAGATGCCGAACATGGGCTTCTCCCCGAGCAGATCACGCACCTCCTCCACGGCATAGGGCACGGCCGCCGGATCGCCCGGCCCGTTGGACAGCATGATGCCGTCCGGGTCCATCTCAAGAACCTCGGTCGCGGGAGTGGAGGCCGGCACGACACTGACCCGGCAGCCCACTTCCTCCAGACACCGGAGGATGTTGTGCTTGGCCCCAAAATCATACACCACCACGTGAGGCGCATCATCGGGAAGCTCCGCCGCACCGGTCCATTCGTACGGGGTCTCACAGGTGACCTCTTTCACCATGTCGCGCCCCACAAGCCCGGGGGCCTCTCGGGCACGGTCCACCAGTTCATCGGGATCGTATTCTCCTCCGGCGATCACGGCCCGCATGGCGCCGGCCGTCCTGATATGTCGGGTCAGAGACCGCGTATCCACATCGCAGAGAGCCACCACGTCGTGACCTTTGAGATATTCTCCCAGAGTTTTCTGGGAGGCGTAATTGGAGGGGTAGGGACAGTATTCCCTTACGACAAATCCCTCCGCCTTCGGTGCTCCGGATTCGGTATCGCCCTCGTTCACACCATAATTGCCTATCAACGGATAGGTCATCGTGACGATCTGTCCTTTGTAGGAGGGGTCGGTAATGATCTCCTGATAACCGGTCATGCTCGTGTTGAACACCACCTCGCCCGCCCTGTGGCCGGTGGCTCCGAAAGATTTCCCCTCGAAAACGCGGCCATCCTCAAGTGCGATCGCGCCTTTTGTCTGTATCTGTCTCATGTTGATACCTGTAGCTGGAGTTCTGTTGTTCTCGGGCCTGGCCGCAACCCCGGCCATTCATCGGCTCGTGGCACCGGTAGCCCCGGGTTCCGGCAGCGGACATACGGGCGGCATCTGTCGTTTGTGCCGCGCATTGTTCATCATCACTTTCACCTGACGCACATCCTCCGGATCCGCCTCGGGTGTGCGCTCGTTCTGCAGAGCATCCACTATCTCATCCAGCGTGTCATAACCCATGCCCAGCTCGGCCTCGTCGGTCTGTCCCGGCCACAGGCCGGCTGTGGGGGCTTTGTGTATAATTCGTTCCGGGATCCCCAGTTCGGCGGCGACCGCCCGGACCTGCATTTTCAGCAGCCCGCCTATGGGGAGCATATCCGCCCCTCCATCACCATACTTTGTGAAATATCCCACGGCCAGTTCGCTGCGGTTGCCCGTTCCGCAGACCAGCGCATTGCGCGAGTTTGCCAGATAATAGAGCGTGGTCATGCGGAGGCGGGGTTTCAGGTTGGACCGGGCATTCTCCCCCCCCTCTTCCGGAAGTTCCAGCAGAAAATCCTCATAGAGCCCATCCAGTCGGACGGTCAGGGTCTCGGCATCGAAAAGCTCCGCCACCTCCAGAGCATCCTCCATATCCCGCTCCTCACTCTCACAGGGCATCAGCACCCCCAGCACATCATCGCCGAGTGCCTTTTTCGCCAGCGCCAGCACCACCGCCGAATCAATACCACCGCTCAGCCCCAGCACCACCCCGCGCATACCCGCCTCGCGGGTTTGCGACCGAATCCAATCGCTGATGTAATCGATAAGTTCAGGATAGTTCATTGGTGAAACGCTCCCGATGCTGTACAGTGCTCCCCTGAATGTTTTCTCTGAAGAATCGAGGTAGGCTCTCAGCCCGCCGGCGCCATTAGTATACACAATCGCACCCCGTCCGTCAGGTCAAAGCGTTGCAGAGCAACTGCGATGCCGATACAATCCACACTCCGGGCGAGGGGCTCAGGACCTCCTGCCGGTGTGGAGAAACGTTAGACTATCCCCGTAACGAGGGTTATATGGGAATAAATGGTACCATCCAGCGCAAACTTGAATTTATAGCCGAAAACATGAATCGCCTGGAGAACCTGAAGCCCACCTCAGTGTCAACTCTCGAGGAGGATTTCTTCCTTAAGAGCGGCATAGAACGGACCCTTCAGATTTCAATCGAAGCAATGATCGATGTCGCCAACCGCATACTGGCCATTGAACAACAACCTCCTGCCTCAAACTCCTACGAATCTCTAAAACGGCTCCAGCAACTGGGATACATACAGGATGCGGAGGTCTACAGGGATATGGTCCGATTCCGCAACCTCATCGTTCACCGATACGAAAACATCGATAATGGCATTCTGGTTGGGATTCTACGCAGGAAACTGCATCTGTTCCGGGACTTTATTGGCGAGATCGAGGATAATGTCTGAACGTCGTATCGATATCGACGCACTCGAGGATTTTCTCGGCAACGAACCCAACGTGGTGCTGGCCACCCTCTTCGGTTCCTCCTCCAACGGGTTTGTTTCACCGGGAAGCGACATCGATATAGCGATTCTGTACCATGATCCTCCTGAGCCGATGGAAGAATTCGAATACTACTACAACTGCCTCTGCGACGTCACTGAGGACATCGCTCCGATAAGTCTTGTCAATCTGAATTCTGCCGAACCCATACTTGCGTTTGAAGCACTCAGGGGGCGGTTTATCTGTCGCAATGACCTTTCCGGAGCGGCCGAATTCCAATCGCTGACGTGCAGAATGTACGAGGATGTTATGGGCAACCTCGAACGCCAGCGCCGTCTCCGACGTCAGGATGCGGAGTGGGGCGACCGATCGGATCGTTCCGCTGAACGAATAGATTCATAACACGGAGGGAATCAGTGCTCCTGAACAGTAAAGAAGACCCTGGACCGGCCGTGATGACGATTTTCGGTGCCAGCGGCGACCTGATGCGACGTAAAGTGGCACCGGCCATATACAACCTCTTCCGCGAAGATTTGCTGCATGAAAATATGGCCTTTATCGGTTTTGCTCGCTCCGATTATAGCGACGAATCGTTCCGGGAGCGCATCAGAAGCGGCCTCAGCGAGTTTGCGCGCGGCGGCCCTCCTGACGAAGAGGAATGGGAGGAGCTTGCGCAACGCATTTTCTATGAACAGGGGGATTACCGCACGCCCGCAGCGTTCGAGTCCCTGGCCGAGCGCGTTCGGCAGATCGACGGTGAATTCGGTATAGGTGGCGGCCGGCTACACTACCTGGCCGTGCCCCCGGAAGTGGTTGAGCCCATCGTGCTGAACCTCAACTCCGCGGGCCTGCTGGAACGACGCAGCCGGGAGGAGGAGACGAAACACGGGGCCGCCAGGGTTGTGCTGGAAAAACCGTTCGGTCGGGATCTGGAGTCGGCACGGGAACTGAACCGCGTGCTGGAACGACAGCTCGACGAGTCCCAGATTTTCCGAATGGACCACTATCTGGGGAAGGAAACCGTTCAGAACATTCTGGTGCTGCGTTTCGCCAACGCTATATTTGAACCCATCTGGCAGAACCGTTACGTGAAACACGTGCACGTAACGGTGGCCGAAAAACAGGGCATTGGGTCCCGAGCGGGGTATTTCGAGAACGCCGGGGCCCTCCGTGACGTCATGCAGAACCACGTTCTGCAGCTGCTTGCCCTGTTCACGATGGAACCCCCCGCCTCACTGGAGGCCGATGCCATCCGGGATGAGAAGGCGAAGGTCCTGCGCTGCCTCCGCCGACTGTCGGGCGAAGAACTGGAATGCTCCGTGGTGCGTGGTCAGTACGGCCCGGGCACGGTGGACGGAGACCGGGCCCCGGGATACCGGGAGGAAAAAGGGGTTTCGGAGGAATCCTGCACGGAGACCTTTGTGGCGCTTCGCACCTATATTGATAACTGGCGCTGGGCGGGAGTGCCCTTTTATCTGACCACCGGCAAACGGCTCCCCCGAAAACTGACCGAAGTGGCGATTGAATTCAAACAGGTCCCTCCGGTGCTTTTCGGGACTTTCGATCAGCAAAAACCCGAGACCAATGTGCTGAAAATCCGGGTGCAACCGGACGAAAATGTCATCCTCCGGATGAACACGAAGGCGGCCGGTATGCGGCTGGACGTGCGATCCGACGAAATGAATTTCCCCTACGGCAGCATCCAGGGGGCGGCCCGTCCCGAAGCCTATGAACGGCTCCTGCTGGACGTGGTGACCGGTAACGCCACTCTGTTTACCCGACGCGATGAGATTGAGCTGGCCTGGGATTTTGTGGAACCCATCCTCCAGCACTGGCAGAACAAACCCTGCCCGGACTTCCCCAACTATGATCCCGGCACCTGGGGC
This sequence comes from Candidatus Brocadiia bacterium, assembly GCA_046539705.1. GTDB lineage: Bacteria > Planctomycetota > Brocadiia > SM23-32 > SM23-32 > CAZXYF01. The sequence goes on from JBKHGK010000009.1 coordinate 11,369, forward strand.
CCGATAAGTGGGGAGGATTTTTTCCGGGAGGACACCTGCTACGCCAATCGAGTATAATCCTGATCACAATCCAAATCGCCCGTCAAATCCGTCAGTCCGTGGCCGTTTGTCTTTGTCGTTCCGCGGGCCATTTGGGACAACCCACGCAGTCCGGGGACCAGAAAACTGAAAAAACACACGTACGTGTGTCTGTTGACAACGTACGTCCGGGTGGGTAAAATGGATCTGTCAGTAAAAAAGGAGAGGATTATGAAAACTACGGAATTGCGGGAAAACATTTACAACGTTCTTGACCGGATTATTGAAACTGGAAAACCGGTTGAGATCGAGCGCAAGGGGGCAAAACTTAAAATAGTGCCGGAAAAAGATGTGTCTCCACTCGAAAGGCTGAAAAGCAAAAAGAAGAAAAAGGCCTACAAGGGGGATTCCGACGAGCTTATCCACATGGATTGGAGCAAAGAATGGGATCCAAAACATATTTAGACACGCACGTTGTAATATGGCTCAATGATATCGAGATAGATAAATTGTCCGACAGAGCATATGAACTGATCGATACAGGCAATCTATTTCTTTCGGAGTTTGTGCGGCTGGAATTGCAATATCTTCAAGAAATCGAGCGGCTGCGGGTAGAACCGGATACGATCGTTTCGTTTTTGAATGCGGAGATAAACCTGACACTCTGCGACGAGAGTCTTCATTCAATAATGACAGAGGCCTTGCTTTACGGGTGGACGCGTGATCCTTTTGACAGGCTTATAACCGCCAATGCGTCGATTGATAACAATCTTCTTGTCACGAAAGATGATTCGATACGTGACAATTACGAGTACGCCGTTTTTTAAGTATTCCCGGCGTTAAAAAATCGTAATCATAGCCGTGCTGACGGCTCGGTCGTAGACCAAAGCGGTGTTGCTGATACTGTCAAAAAACCTGTTGTTATAAATCTGACTGTGACTTTGCGATTCAAGTTTTCTGAAGTTGCTTTTAGAATAATCAACGTTTGAGGTTTGTGAAATGCGGGTTAAAGACGTCAACCCCCTGTCGTTTACCTTTGTCGCTAACTTTGTAGCGCACTTTCTTCTGCGTTCGCTTGTCGGCGTCGTCCGTTGCCGTTCCGCCTTTTCGCATCGCGCGCATTTTGCGTGCGCATAACCTTTTATGTCGGGAATAGACTTATTACCGGCCCCTGAGTTCAACTTACTGTTCAGAGAGATCCCAATGACTAATATGCAACCCACCGATGAGAGCGTGCTGGTGCTGGATTTTGGTTCGCAGTACAGCCAGTTGATCGCCCGTCGGATTCGCGAATCGAGGGTTTACAGTGAGATCGTGCCTCACGACGTCGATCCGCAGATGATACGGGAGAAGGGCGCAAAAGGCCTCATTCTGAGCGGCGGCCCCGCCAGCGTCTATGCAGATGAAGCCCCTCAGTGTGACCCGGAGATATTTGAGCTGGATCTGCCGATCCTGGGCATATGCTACGGGCTGCAGCTGGGCAGCCGGGCACTGGGCGGGGAGGTCCGGCCGGCCACCAGCCGGGAATACGGTCGCCGCTCAATGCAGGTCCATGATCACAGTGGGCTGTTCCATGGGCTCGGGGATGAACTGACCGTGTGGATGAGCCATGGTGACCAGGTGGACTCTCTTCCCGACCGATGGGAGGTCCTGGCCTCCACCGAGACCTGTCCGCACGCAGCCGTGCGATCCGAGCAAGACCGCTTCTGGGGCCTCCAGTTCCATCCGGAAGTCACTCACACCCCCGGGGGAGCCGAAATACTGCACAATTTCCTCTATCGTATCTGCGAATGCCGGGGGGCGTGGGAAATGTCCAGCTTCGTGGACAATACCGTCTCCAGCATACGGGAGGAAGTTGGTGATGATCGGGTTGTGCTGGGGCTCTCGGGTGGAGTTGATTCCTCGGTGGCGGCCGTTCTGCTGCATCATGCCGTCGGTGACCGCCTTGAATGCATCTTCGTGGACAACGGCGTGATGCGGGCCAGGGAAGCCCAGCAGGTGGAGATGCGTTTCCGGGAAAATTTCCGGATCAATCTCCGGGTGGTGGATGCCTCAACTCAGTTCCTGGAGGCCCTGGAGGGCGTAAAGGATCCGGAGGAGAAACGAAAGATCATCGGTCATACCTTTATCGAGGTGTTCAAGGACACCGCGGAAGATATCCACGGGGCCCGCTATCTGGCCCAGGGCACGCTCTACCCGGATGTTATCGAGAGCGCGGGAACCGGTGGGCCGGCTTCGGTGATCAAAACGCACCATAACGTGGGAGGGCTGCCCGCGGAACTGGGATTCGACCTGATAGAGCCATTCCGATATCTGTTCAAGGACGAGGTCCGGAAGATCGGGGAGAACCTGGGCCTCCCGGACGACGTCGTTTGGCGCCATCCGTTCCCCGGGCCCGGACTGGCGGTCCGCATACTCGGGGAGGTGACGGAACCACGACTGGAACTGCTGCGCCTGGCCGACGCCATCCTGCTGGAGGAACTCCGGGCGGCGGACCACTACCACCGGGTCGCTCAGGCCTTCGCCGTGCTGCTGCCCCTCCAGAGCGTCGGCGTTATGGGGGATGAACGAACCTATGAACATGTTGTGGCCCTGAGATCAGTCGACACCGAGGACTTTATGACCGCCGACTGGTCCCGGCTGCCGGCCGATCTGCTCGCCCGCGTATCAAACCGTATCATCAATGAGGTGAGAGGAGTGAACCGGGTGGTGTATGACGTCTCCTCCAAACCCCCCAGCACCATCGAATGGGAATGAGTGTCCACCGATCGGATCCGTCTCCGTCACCGCATGAGCTGCCACCGGACTGAACAGCAACGACGAGAGGTCATCACACACCAATCCCGCCGTTTGGCCGAACCATCCACCCCGCCGGTACAGGGCACGGTAGGGTATAAACAGGTGCACTTTCCCGAATAGTTACCCCGACAGGGTGAATTCCGGCCGTTTGTTTGCAAACTCGCTCAG
>JBKHGK010000010.1:0-14113 GCA_046539705.1 Candidatus Brocadiia bacterium
CGCCTTTGACTGTTCTCATATCTGGCGCACTGACGACTCGTGAAATATGCGGGTGGGGCTTCAGACCGGGTGCGGACGAGACGTCCGCGTTCCCGGGACAGGTGTGGTTCTCGGAATAGTTACGGTGAGAAGGAGCCATTGGCCCGGAGGTGAGCGTGATCAGTCCGATTCGCCCTGCAGCTGTTCGGGAAGCTCGAACGGGCGCAGTTCTCCGGCCTCCTTGTCCTCTTCGGCGGCATTTTCAAGTATCTGCACCGCATCATCGGAGAGCTGCTCCCGCAGTCCCTCAAGAATACCCTCCCCGGGCTCGACCCGGCCACTGAAAATATCCAGCAGGACCGAACGGCGGATACGGTCGAACTGAACCATCTGAGAGATCCGCTCATCCTCTCCCACTCCTCTCTGCTGATTCCACAGGCGGGCTATTCTGCGGGCCCGCTCGTTGAGTGCCGCGGCGCGGTCATTCGCCCCCGCCCCCAGGTTCATATACGCCTGCAATACCAGTCCGCGGACCAGGTTGCGCGCCTGGCTGGGCCCCACGCCCTGCACGTAACTCAGCATTTCTCGCCGGATAAACCGGTCATACGAGGAGGGGTAGGAATCCTTGGGAAACTCCTCCCGCAGTTTCTCATAATAACGCTGTGAATCCTCACGGTCCCCCATGTAGAAGAACTCCACCGTGGCCCGTACCAGGAAATTCTCGTAGGCACTCGTGACGCCGGTCGAGTACTTGCCCTCCCGGCCATACTTATCCAGCATCCGATCGTAGTGATCGATCATGGGGTCGGTGAAGCGGTAATCAGGCCCCGTCAGTGGCATGATCTCCCCATCGGCATCATACATCAGTCGGCCGGTGGAGACCAGTTTCTGCAGTGCCCCATAGATGATGCGGTCATAGTTGATACCGCCGTAGCGATAATTGGGATAATCCGACCCCCAGTTCACGTCCTCCACATCCCGGCCAAGGGCTCTCAGGCGTCGTTCAACGCGCTCGCGATAGGCCTCAGCGACCCGTTTCCCCTCGGTGGCCCAGTAGACCGCGTGGGGGAACGGGCTTCGCCAGTCAAACGGGCCGTATTCATCCATAAGATCAAGCATCCGATCCGGCTCGAGTTTCAGTTCGCGCCGGAGGTACCGGGCCCGGACGAAGTTCGCAATCGTCTGCACCTCCTCCGAATTCTTCTCCGACTCCAGGAGTTCAACAGCACGCTCGGGGAGAGAATCGGGACGTCGCAGGTACACAAAGTAATCCGGCACGCCATCGCTTTTGCCGAGCGGGTCGAAGCCGGTTTTCACGAGTTTATCGTAGAAATCGCTGACTTCCTCATCCCGCAGAAGCGCTCGCCGGGTCCGGGGGGCATCGCGCAGTTTCTGCAGTTTGTCCCGGCTTCCTCCCCCGCCCAGCGCCTCGTGCATCTGGAGCCCGAGCTGTTGTTTGTACCAGAAATGGGCATCATCGAGCTGATCACCAACCTTGTGCATGTAGATCCAGGCAAGCGAGAAATAGAGTTCCGGTTCGTTGGGGTTGTTGGGTATACCCTCATCCCTCAGAAGTTCGATACCCTTCCGCACCCATGGCCAGCGTTCGGCGTATTCAGGAACCTGCACCGATATGTTATACGCCAGATTCCACGCGTTGAAATCCCAGACCTTCGGGAAGCGAGGAGCCAGCCGACACGCCAGGTCGGCAAGCTGGACCAGCTCAAAGAACTTCCCCTCATTTTTCAGATTCTCCATCCGGATCCATACCACGTCCACAATGACTCCCCGGAACGCCCCGAGGGCCGTGGTGGCGAGCACCACTCCCGGGCTGACTCCTTTAACCGGAGCGCTGGTAAGATCATGCCGGATCTGCTGGCGATGGAGCGGACGCACGAACATGCCCCCCACCCCGAGGAGGGCGAGCGCCGTGGCCAGAAACACAACTCTGCGCATTTTTGTCAGCATATACTCTATATCCCGGGACTGTTATCAAGCAATAATTCGCGCCAATTCGCGTTTCCAGTAAAAGTACGTCCCCAGCAACATGGCTATACCACCTTTGACGAAACACAGGACGGCGGCGGCACGGCCGACAAATCCCCAGCTCACCATCCGGCCGTTGACAAGATCGCTGAGCGGGCTGTAGCGACCGAACTGAGGCAGGATGAACAGGACGCCTCTCAGCACAGTGTTCACGATCATCTTAAGATACCCGATCACCACCGCTCCGCCGGCGGCATCCGCCGGTATGGACGATCCTTCAAGAGCTGTACCGGCCACCCAGGGACCCAGCAAACCGACCAGTATAACGGCACCAACAGTGAAACTGGCCACCGGGAATGAGAGGGCGGCTCCGGCCATGAGCGCAAGCGCCGCCAGCACCACGATATGACATAAGATAACGAGCACCGAGCGGTAATAGTTGGCAAAAAACCCACCAACCTCCTGCATGATCTCCACCCCTCCATCCGGGTCGAACTGGACTCCCGCCTCCGGGTGAAAATTCCAGAAGGCGACGTGAACGAGGCCCTGAGGGGAAATAACCCCCGGCGGCACCTCCACCTCCTGGTAGGAGCCGGTCACCCAGTTCCCACCATGACGATAGACCGGTTCCATCTGCCGTTCGTCCTCCTCACCGTCCTCCTCACCGTCCTCCGGCTGTTCCTCCGCGGCGCGGTAAAACATCCACGTCCCCTGTACCTGCTCGGGCCCATCCGGATCGGTGGTGACCGGCTTGAACCGCAGGAACACCGGGATATCCTCCTGACGTCGCAGCCCGGGGATAGTGAGCATGAGCGCGCCGCCGGACCGGGCGGTGAACCGCTGCTTTATCATGCGTTCACGGATTTCATCCCGCTCAGCCGCGGGCCGTTCGAGTTCTCCGGCCTCCCGGAGTCTCTCTATCTCCTTCTCCACCCCCTCGCTCACGTCGGGTATCAGAGGTGTGCGCGCGATTCGTGAGACCAGAACTTCGTTATGTGCGCGGCGCAGTTCCTCCCGCTTTTCCCGGGCCTCCCATTCGGGCAGGGCATCAAACGATCGGTCCCGGCCCATGCGCGTGGTGAGGGCATAAACAGCCCCGGACATCAGAAAAAGCAAAGCTCCGCTCAACACGAGCACTCCGAGCAGTTTGCCGACCAAAAACTCCCACCGCTGCATCGGCTTTACGTCCGTGACAAACACGTGTTTATCTTCGATCTCACTGCAGATCGAAGCGGTACACAGGAAGACCACTATGATGCTCAGCAGCACCTCCGCAAGCGTCAGGGAATAGGTCAGGACGATCTGAATCTGGCTTTTCAGGCTGCCCTCCGTCTGAACGATGAACCGGATGGAGGGCATCATTATCACAAAGAAGATCAACAGCCCCACCACCACCCGCCGATGCAGCGCCTCCACGATCATTTTCCGGGCCACCGCCCAGACGTTGCTCCGGCCCCGCAGAATGCACCAGCCCGCCCCCGCCACGCCCAGAAAACAGATGACCCACGCCACCGAGGTCCATGCATTCGCCCGGATTACACCGGCGAAAAACGACGGGTTGTCCAGTCCGGCCCGAGCCATATTCACCGCCACGTCACCGAGATAGTACAGCAGGGGCAGCAATGCCAGCCCGCAGATCAGCAGCAAGACCTCGGGCAGCCACCAGGCTATTTTATGGAACGCAGCTTTAAGTATGTCCTTAATCTTCTTCACGATCCTCCGCCGTTTGATCCTCCTCTGACCCATCCTGCGAATCCGTAAGTTGATCGATAACGTCCCTCTGGACGCCATCTCCTTCCGGTGCCTGAGCCGGTTGCACTTCTTCTTTTTCTTCCTCCGTTTCCGTGATTTCCTCCTTCTGATCGGAGGGCCCCGGCTTCACCAGATCATCCAGCAGTTCTCTGTCCTCCTGCTCCTCGGGCGCCGCGGGCTGAGGCTCCTCGGCGGTTTCGTCCTGCTCCTCCTCGTCCGGTTCCTGCCGGCTACTGCGCTGGACCAGATCCTCAATTATATCTTCGGCCTCCTCCTCTTCGGTGAGAAAGGCAGCCGCCGGACCGCCCGCCCCCGCTCCGGCAGTTTCAAGCTTTTCCCGGCGCGCCTGCTCGACCACGTGCAGAAAATGGTCCTCCAGACGACGGGACGGTGCCCCGACTTCCAGCTCCTCCTCCGGCCCCGTGTGGCGGCGAACGACCTCCTTTATTTCCTCGATGGCCTGCGAATCGAGAGCGGGGGTCCGGATTTCCAGCCGATCCCGGTCGGAGAGCAGATCCGAGACGTTTCCCACCTCCCGGGCCCGCCCGCCGTACAGTATGCAGACTCTGTCACATATCTGTTCCACGTCCGAGAGCAGGTGACTGCACAGGAAGATGGTCTTGCCCCGATCCCGCATCATCTGAATCAGGTCCTTCATCTGCCTGGCTCCCAGGGGATCGAGGCCCGTGGTGGGTTCATCGAGCACGAGAACGTCCGGATCATTTATCAGGGCCTGGGCCAGGCCTATCCGGCGGGCCATGCCTTTTGAGAACTCGCCAATGGGCCGCCGCCTGGCCGCCTCCAGGCCGACCATATCGATCAGGCTATCGGCCCGGTTCCGGCGTTCCTCTCGCGTCAGCCCGAAAAGGCGCCCAAAGAAATCGAGGGTTTCCTCCGCATTGAGATAGTCGTAGAGATGCGATTCTTCCGGCATGTAGCCGATCCGTTTTTTCGTGTCGATCTGGCGGGGGCTTTTGCCGAATATGCGAACCGCTCCCCTGGTGGGGAAAAGCAGCCCGAGGAGCAGCCGCACGGTGGTGGTCTTCCCCGAGCCGTTGGGGCCGAGCAGTCCGAAAACCTCCCCGCTGTTGACTTCGATATTCAGGCCATCCAGAGCACGGACGCGCCCGCGGCCCCAGAAGTCTTTGTAGATCTTGGTCAGCTCGATCGTCTGAATTATGGGCTGTGAAGTGTTGCTCATATTTCTCCCGAAGTCAGGCCCCGGCCCCTTCCGGTCCACTCACGTCTGCCCCCGGCTCGGGGGTAGTCGTCATTGATTCCTCGAAACGGACGAGACGGGCGCTGTTGAATATGACCAGAAACGAGCTCACGTTGTGAAGGATGGCGGCCGCGATCGGACCAAAGTATCCCATACTGGCCAGAGTGGCACCGCCGACGACAAAGAATCCGCCTATCATAAGATTGGATACGATCAGCCGACGAAGTTTACGGGACAGCCGCATCAGCACCGGCAGCCGGCCCAGATCGTTGCTGAGGAGGGCGATCGACGCACTGCTTATTGCCACGTCGCTACCCGCCGCTCCCATGGCTATCCCCAGATCTCCCGCGGCCAGGGCCGGGGCATCATTGACACCGTCACCGACCACGGCCACGTTGTTCCCCTCCTCGCGCATTCTTTCCACAAGCCGCAGCTTCTGTTCGGGCAGACATTCGGCCTGCACATCGGTGCAGCCCAGTTCACCCGCCACTTTTCTGGCCACGCTCCAGCGGTCTCCGGTGAGCATGGTAATCCGGTTGACGCCCAGATCGCGCAGCCCTTCGGTGGCCTCCCGAGCCTCTTCCCGGGTTTTATCCTCGACTCCGATCCAGCCGATACATTCGCCGTTCCGGGCCACGTATATGGTGCTGAGCCCCTCATGCTCCTCGGCGTGCGCTTCTTCCCGGACCTCATCGACTCCTTCCACCCCCTGCTCTTTGATCCATTTTGATCGCCCCACGTAAACATCCTCACCGTCGAGGTTGCCATGGACCCCCATACCCGCGGCCTCCTGCACGTTATCCGGCTCTTTAAGCGCAACATTGGCCCGACGCGCTATCTGGCAGATGGCCCGTGCAACGGGGTGGCGGGAGTGTTGTTCGAGACTCGCGGCGGCGTTCAGCAGCTCGGCGCCGTCCACGTCCCCCACCGGATTCAGGCTGGTGACCGTCAGTTCTCCGGTGGTGAGCGTGCCGGTTTTATCGAAGACTATGGCACTGAGTTCGCTGGCCAGTTCCAGATGCGTCACGTTTTTGACCAGGATCCCCAGCCGCGCGGCGGCCGTCAGCGCAGCGACCATGGCGGTGGGAGTCGCCAGCACGAACGCACACGGACAGGCGATCACCAGCACGGTGATCACTCGCTGCGGATCCCGGGTGAAAACCCCCACAATCGCCGCCAGCATCAGGACCACCGGCGTATACCATTCGGCATACCGGTCGATTATCTGCATCAGCCTGGTTTTGGTGGTCTCGGCCTCGAGGATGAGATTTTTCACCTTGCCCAGCGTCGTATCCTCTCCGGCCTTGGTCACTTCCACGGCCACCGATCCGGTCAAGTTATGCGTCCCGGCAAAGACCTCATCGTCAACCAGCTTATCCGCCGGAAGGGACTCCCCGGTGACCGTTGCCTCGTTGACCGTCGTTTCCCCTTCCACAATCCGCCCATCAGCCGGCACCCTGTCGCCGGGGCGCAGCCGGATTATATCCCCGGGGTTCAGTTCCGATATTTCGACCACCGTTCCGTCCTTGAGCTCCGCCTGGTCCGGCTGGAACTGCATGAGTTTTTCCACCGATTCCCTGGCGCCCTCGGCGGTCTGTTCCTCGATGAGGCTCGCCAGAAGCATGAAAAAGGCCACGATGCCGGCCACCTGATAGTCCGCGAGCACGAACGCGGCCAGAACCGCAATGGCCACGAGGGTGGACATGTGCATTCGCCCCCGGCCCATCTCTTTGAAACCGCCGATCAGAATCGGTGTGCCGAGGACAATGGCGCCCAGCAGTGCGCTGATAGAACCCACCTCGGGCTGTCCGGGAAAAAGAAATTTTTCAGCGAGGAAAGCATTCAGTATCAGCACTCCGCCGGCCAGTGTGAGCAGCAGACGGGTCTGCAGGCTCCCCACATGTTCATGATCATGGGATCCGGAGCCTGAATGCTCATGGGTGTCTTCAAGGATCTTCTGTTCCGTCGCCATGTTTACCGCCACCTTTTATAAAACAGTCAGAGTTCCACGGCCAGCATCAACGCTGTGATGCAACCATCGCTCGGGGCAGTCATGCTCCGGACTTTCTCCGGAGTCATACGCTGCCGTTGCGCCCGCCTGCTATTCCTCATCTTCATTTTCATTTTCATTTTCATCTTCATCTTCATTCTCCGATTCTCCGCTTTTCGGCTGCCCGAGCTGCAGCCACAGTTCCCTCTCGGTGCCTTCCGCCGGTTTATGAAGCACAAAAGACCCGGCGGTCTCTCGCAGGAGATCCTCGATCATCCTCTGATAGTGCCACTCCCGCAGTATAGATGCCTTCTCGGGCGATTCGCGGTATACCCGGGTCAGGTTTTTCAGCATGGTCGAATCGGCTTCGCCCATACTGATCAGTCGTTTCTTATATGACCGGGCCTGTGCGAGGTTCTCCGCATATTCACCCTCGGCATTTGCGGTAATCCTGTTGGCCTCCCGGCGGGCCTCATCAATCATGCGCTGCTTTTCACTCTCCGCCTCCATATAGCGATCAAAAGCCGGGCGCACGGTCCGCGGCACTTCGGGGTCCTCGATCCGCTCTATGGATCTCAGTTCCACCCCTGTGGTAAACCCGCTGTTTTCTTCGTACTCGGCCAGCCTCTGACGCACGTTTTGCTCGATCTGCTCAAACAGCTGGATAGTGACCGTACCCTCACCGCTGGGCGCCTCGATCTCCCGTGTTTTCCGCCGCACATCGAGCACGCCCCAGGAGGCCACGGTCTCAAGCGTGGCGGTGGTAATGATTCGGCGCAGAACCTGTTCCGGAGGCGGAGCACCGTCCGAGCCATCGCCTCGCGGCTTTGTCCGAAACGCATAGTCCAGAGCGCCCTGTTCGTCGGACCGGGCCCGGTATCTGGCGCGCAGCTGCAGGTAGATGATATTCACATCACCGGTCAGAAGATAGCTGTCGGTTTTCGGATTCAATCCCTCCTGTTCCCCGGATGGCCCACTGGCGATATCGGGCGGTGAAAACGTCTCGGTCAGGTCTATACTGCGTTCGGACAGCGGCACGGTCACCACTTCCTCCCACGGCCAGGCGTAATGCCAGCCGCTTCGCGAATCCGCCACATATCCTTTCCCCCGGCCCTGTCCCAGACTCATCTGGACGGGGCGTCCAAACCGCAGTTTGATCTTCACCTCATCGCTGTCGACGAAGAAGAACCCCTGCAGGAGGTAAAGGACAATCAGGATGGCCATGGCGACCTTTACCGCGCCAAAACTCAGGCGGAGGGCATCTGACAGAGCCCGGTGTCCGACCGGCTCCGGAGTTCCCTCCTCGCTCTCTTCCCGATGTTCTTCGTTATTCTGTTCTTCCCGCATGGTTCACTCTTCCGTATCAGAATTATCGCTGGGATCCTCCCCGGTCGCGTCCGTCTGTTCGTCCCCTTCCGTTTCCTCCTGCTCAGCCTCCTCGTCCGTTTCCTCCACCGTCTCCGGCTGCTGGGGTCCGCGAGAGAGCACGGACAGCGGCTCGGTCTGCGGATCAAGCACAAACGTTATGGGCTGGCCGGATTCCCGGGCTCCCCGCGCGATCGTGCGCAGGGCTTCCAGCCGGCGGAGGAAAATGGCCAGCTCGGGCTGGGTCGCAAAGACGTCGTAAAATTCGGCCTCTTTGGCCTCCCCCTCACTCCGTATGCGCTTGGCCTCGCTCTCGGCGTCGGACAGAGCCTCTTCGGCCTCCTTCTCCGCCTCCGCTATTATCTCCTGGCTTCGTCTCTCGCCCTCACTCAGATAGGTCTCGGCGGCTTTCTCGCGCTCCGCCCTCATCCGTTCGAACACCTCACGGGTGGTTTCCTCCGGAATGTCTATTCGGCGTATGCCGAAATCACTTACGCGAAGGCCGTATTCCTTATCCCTGATGCTTTTTCGGAGCCGGTCCATTATCTCCTCTTCAAGGTCATCAAACCTTTCATTAACCCGTTCCGCATCGGTGGAGACCAGATCGTTGAAAGTAAGGTCCGAAACCGCTCGACTGGTCTCATTGAAAATAACCTGTTTCAGTCGCTCCTGGGCGGACTCCACGTTGCCCTCAAGGGTTTCCTGGAAGGGAACGGGCTCGGCGATATACCAGGCACAGTACATGGAGATGATGACATGCCAGTCATCCCGGAGCTGCGTCTGGGCCAGAGGACCATCCACAATCCGCACTCTTTTGTCATAGGTTCTTATGTCATCGATGGGATAGGGCAACCGAAAGTACAGTCCCGGCCCTCCCTCCTCACCGGTCATCGACTCCTCGTCATTGATGATTCTATGAACGTTACCGGGGGGGCGGTATTGCACGGCCACCTCGTTGACCCGCACCTGAAACACAAAAACATAGGCACACAGCAGAAGCACAACGCCAACTATCAGCACAACGGTTATTTTGCTTTCTCTCACCTTCCAGTCTCCTTCGCATTAGTCAGTGTGAATTCGGACCTCCTGTGCCGCGATGGCGGATTTCTCCGACCGCAGCCCCTACTGAAGCGCCTCCTCCATGCCGATATCCAGCAGGTCGGTGCCCCGTTTCTCCTGCATATCGATGATATTGACTTCTTTCTCGTTGATCGGAACGATGAGCAACTTATGCCCGCCGAGCACATCTTCGACGGCCGTGAAATACTTGCGATACCTGTAGACCTCGGGCGCCCGCAGGTAGGCATCGAGCTGGATGTCGAACCGATCTTTTTCGGCTTCGGAGACTTTTTCGAGTCGATACCGGTATCCCTCGGCCTCCGCGACGACCTCCGCCGACCGCCCCCGGGCCTTCCCGACCCGCTGCACGGCATCCTTCTCCGCCTCGGAAATCATGGTCTGTTCTTTCTCATAGGCACTTATGACGCTTTCGTACGCATCGGCCGTTTCGGCGGGGGGGTGGACGGCCGGTATGCCGGCATAGACGAGCTCAACACCCATGTCACGATTATCCAGCGAAACCTGCATCCGTCGTTCAAATTCCCGGGAGACCTTCCCTCTGTCCCGGTGAATCCACCGCAGGAAGTTCTGGCTGGCGGCAATCCGGCAGAGGGTGCGGTAGGCAACGTCTTTCACGATCCTCTGCGGATCGGTGTAACCATAATGGTATTTGAACGCGGCTTCGGGGTCCACCCGACCCTCCTGATCGCGTTTTATGCGGAAATGAACATCCCCCTCCAACCTCGCTATATTCAGTGAAGGGGCCCCGATCTCATCCTCAATATCGACCACACTGGGAACAAGAAACGCCACCTCTTCCATCACCGAGGGGTCCATAACGTGCAGCTCCTGCCACAATATCACATCCTCGTCGGTCATTGTTGAGGCGTCCCTCTCCTCCGGACGTCGTCTAAGATCTTCCGCCACCGGTTCCTTTCCTATTTGCGTGGCAAAGACCCTGTCGGCACTCACCCGCCTTACTGCATCGATGGGCCAGGGCAGCTTCAGATGGTACCCGGGCCGATACAGCGTGGCCTGCAGCCCCTCCTGAGCATCTTTCTCCTGCACCAGCGGACTGCCAAACCGCTCGATAAAGGCCCCCTCTCCGCGATCCACCACCACGATACAGGACAGCAGCCACAGCAGGGCAAGCTGGATGCATATCAGCGGAACGATGGCCCGCTCCATGAACCGGTAAAACCACGTCTCAGATATCTTGAATCCGAACTGATAATCCAATGTCGCTGCGACTGTTTCCAGGATATCACCGGGTTCGGCCACCAGATTCAAAAGACGGCTGTCATAGGCCGGCCGCGATTCCTGGCCGGGTACGCGGGGACGATAGAATTCCAGAATCTGATTGACCACGATTTCAACGGAGATTAAACCCATGATGAGCGGAATCACGTAGGCCGCCACAACCTCCAACCACATGACACCAAAGTGCACCATGCTCATGGCCACAAGCACGATCAGGCTGCCGAGCACATTACCCATCATGTAGGAGCCACCCGCCCTGAGCAGCCGCAGCTGCCGGCCGTGAGCCAGGCCGACCACATACTTCCCGAACAGAAAGCCGAAGAAACTGACCACAGCGGCCCCAACCACCACGCCCAACGGATTCGACGCGGCCACCTCAACCCCCGTACCCCAGAGGCCGGCCAGGTTTATGTAGGCCAGCACCCCCAGAAAAACGGCGAGAATTACGGAAAAAACGGGCGCCACATATTTCTCAAAAATCTTCAACGCCGTGTGAGCGCGCATCTCGTCAAGTTCCTGCTCCTCGAAGATTTCTTCGCTCAGGCGGGCCTTCTGGAGCTTCTCCATCTCCTCGCTCTCCTCCCGCGCCAGCCGCCTCTGACGCCCATGCAGCAGAACGACAAGCCACACGGCCACCCCGGGCACAACGAACCACAGCTGGGCCAGAACGGCCGGGCTCTGATCGCTCTGACTGTAGAGCGCAAAATATATGGCCACAAAAACAAGCTGTATCACCAGACCCAACAGAGCCATTCTTTCCAGTTTTTTCCTCTGCGGCATTTGTATCCTCGCGCAATTGTGTACAGGAAGCTAAATAACTTCACGGTGTTCGAACAGAAATGCTCCGAGGGCAACCATGGCCCCGCACCAGAAAACCGCATACAGGGCCGTCCGGCCCACATACGCCAGTGGGATATACGGTTCGGGTCTCATCAACTGATCGGCCACCCAGAAAAACTGAAGTGAGGGGACGACATGATAACCCACCCTGGCCACCCACCACCAGGCTTTCTCAAGATAAAACAATGCGTCGCGATCGCGCTTTTGAGCCGTAAAATCCTGCCCCCGCCGGTCCTGGACGACGTCGGTGTAGCTGCGTTCGGACGGGGAGAACTCCAGTCCCGTCCTGTCGGGCGTAATCGTCCCCGATTCCCCCCGGGCAACGATGGCGCGGTAATCACCATCCTCGTCCGTCACCGGCCGCATCGGCGCACCGGTGAGTGCCACTCCTTCCACCGGTTCCCCCTGCTCCGTCTCAACCCGTCCGGTAATCTCCACCTCCGGACTGTCCTGCTGCGGCTCCCAGCGAACCCACTGATCATCAACGGTCCAGCCAAAGAAATACTGACTCACCATGCCCACGAAGAACACACCAAGACAGACCACAACGTTCGGCACCACGTTCAGGCGGGTGGAGGCCACCAGCGCGACGGCGGAAATGAGCCATACCCCGAGCCCAACCAGCACGGCCGCCAGAAAAATCTGCTCAAAATTCTCCGCCACAAATCCTTCCGCTATCCACGCAAACTGCCAGTCCTTCGTGACAAACAACAACCCCAGAATCGCAATAGTGTAGAGGACCGCCCCCGATCGCACGGCGGTGGCGGTGAAGTTCCAGCGATAAAAATAATTGGCGTGCATCCCGAAAAGAACCGCCAGGACCAGCGGCAGCACCTGACCTATCAGAACGGGCCAGTCCACCGTGTACGCCGCCGTGCTGGGGACCCCCATCCGCACCGTCAGCAACAACATCACCGTATATAGGTAGCTCGCCAGCCACATGGCCAGGCTCACACCGATAAACTTCCCCAAAACGAAGGTCATCCGCCCCACGGGTTTGCTCAGAACCGCCCCCGCAGTTTTGGATTCCACCTCTTTGCTGATGACCTGCGTGGCACTGAGAACCGCCAGCACTATGCCGACCATAAATATGGTCCCCAGCCCCATGTCAATCGTCAGCTTGACATCCTCCATCATGGTGAACATGGTGATAACCGGGCTGAACCCGATCATGACCATCCCCATCACGAGGAGTATGCCGTATATGGGCTGACGTATAACCTCAGCAAAAGAATTTTTGACAAGCGCAGTAAAGCTTGAAAGCAATTAAGACATTCTCCGTCGGAAGAAAGGGATAAAGGCATATCATGAATTGGTCCTGGCTCTGGAATGAATATGAGAGGAAAACCGATAAAACGCGAGAAAATAATAATTGCACTTCTCTCTGGCCATTATGGTCTGTTTTTTCCCTTATTGCAAGCAAACAGGGAGATGGCGGTGCGTTTCCCCGAATCTGTCCGGTATGGATTTAGTGCTTTGGCCGCTCTTTTCCGTTCGTATCCTTCCAGCAGAAAAGGATCCAGAAACCGGCAGAGATGCCGATAACCGGGAAGGCCGCGGCGGGAATCAGCAGTCCCTGCCACATCTGCGGCTCCCCCAGATGGGATACGAGCAGCCCCATGCCGTTCATGCTCAGAAAAATCGCGCCGGCCGACAGCAATTGGCTCAGGGATAGGGCCGAACCGAATTGCCCGGGTTTTTCGTCGGCAATTATACTCAACATTGCTGGATATTCAGCCGACCACAGGAAAGCCCCCAGTACGTATCCGCCGGCCGTGAGCAGGTAACTGCGGCTGAGTAACCCACCTATCAGGGCTGCGCCCCCCAGAATACCCGGCAGAATAATCAGCACCTTGCGCCCCTTATCCTCCGGCACAAAACCAAGAATACTGCGGGATACGACATAGGAGACGGCCCGTGCGGAAATGACATATCCGGGTCCGATTGGCTGACCGGCAAAGCTCTCGCTGCCCAGCACCCGTGCCATCCAGCCCAAAAGCACAGAGTCAGCCGTTCCATGCAGCGTCATGAGAAGGATGATCGGATAAAGCCGGCCCGGAAGCAACAGGTCTTTCCACTCCCAACCCTCCACATCACTATCCTGCCCCGACCCCAGAGAGGTCCGTTTGGTATATAGAAAACTGGCCCCGAAAATCATTGCGGCTGCCAGACCGAACGGCAGATGAAAGACCATTCCAAAACTGACAGAAGGGCTCTGACGACTTACGTGAAGCAATCCCTCGGCCAGGGCGGGAAACATCATCGATCCCACGCTGGTCCCGGCAAAATTAAGCGACAGCACACGACGCCGATTATCGGGGAAGAGGCGTATAAGATAGCTGTTGATCGCCACCCCGAGGGGACGCACGGCCATCCCGTACAGGGCGAGCGCCCCGGCCACCGCCGCCCACACCGGACCCGCCAGTGCCAGCAGCCCCAGCGAGATCGCCACCCCGATAAGTCCGAGGCGTATCACCCGGCGCGGTCCCCAGCGATCCACCAGCACCCCTCCTATCAATACGGTGAAAAGCCCCGCCCCGGTCCGGGTACTCAGAAGAAACCCCCATATCTCGTCACCAATGCCCAGATAATCCTGCAACACATCTCGAAAAACCGGCAACATGCCCGCAATACGGCACAGAATCAACAGCAGAACGGTGACT
>JBKHGK010000011.1:0-14078 GCA_046539705.1 Candidatus Brocadiia bacterium
GATCGCGGCCCCGATCCCTCGCGCCTGGTCCTCCAGGAAAACAGGGGCTCCAGCCTGACACTTCCGGCGGCCTCGCCGCGGATTCAGCTTGACTGGGGGGTGGTAGTGGAGAAGGCGTTTGCGAGATTTCAGGGGGATGATCCTGCACGGATAGAGAAGGAAGCGGGGGAAGAATATCGATTCGTGCATCCGGGCGACGTCGATAATTGACATTTTTGGATGGTTCCCAACGCCTTGTGTATCGTATCTGGTTGAGATTCTGAACAAAGGGAAGCGGAGCGAGCTATGGAATTAATGCGCAAACTTGAGAGCAGGGCCTGCGACAGATGTCCGACCATTGTGTATCCCGAGCCCGAGGATGATCGGATTATGGAGGCGGCTGTGGAGGTTGCGGGTCGTGGTATAGCCACTCCGGTCCTGTTGTGGGAGGATGAGGATGCAGTTGGGACCACGCCGTCCGGAGCCGAAGGGATGATCTGCGGGGACGAGGCTCTCATGGGCAAATACGCGGAGGCCTATGCGGAATCGCGGGGCACCGGTGAGAAAGTGGCCCGGCGGCTTCTACGACGTCCCCTGGTTTATGCCGGAATGATGGTTGCATGTGGAGATGTCGGTGGGATGGTGGCGGGGATTGCCAATCCCACAGCCTCTGTGCTGCAGGCGGCGGGGCTGACCATTGGATATCGGGAGGGTTTTGACAGTCCCTCGAGCTGTTTTATCATGCTGGTCCCGCAGCGCGGCCGGGAGGAGAAAAGACCAGTCATTTTCGCGGACTGTGCGGTAACTATTGAACCGGACGCCTCGCAGCTTGCGGATATTGCGACTGCCAGTGCCCGCAGTGCGCGACAATTTCTCGATATTACTCCGCGGGTTGCCATGTTATCGTTTTCGACGTCCGGCAGTGCCAGTCACGATTCGGTGCAGATGGTCAGAGAAGCGGCTGAGAAAGCCGGCGACGAACTGGAGGATGGTTATGTGGAGGGGGAGCTGCAACTGGATGCGGCGGTCAATCGGGAGATTGCGCAGAAAAAGGGGGTGGGAGATGGAGAGGTTGCCGGGCAGGCCAATGTTCTGGTGTTCCCGGATCTGAACTCCGGGAATATCTGTTATAAGGCCGTCCAGGAGTTTGGCGGCGCGAGGGCGATTGGCCCGGTGCTTCAGGGGTTTTCGCGACCGGTGAATGACCTGTCGCGGGGCGCCCGCGTAAACGACATTGTTGATACGACAGTTATAACTGCCCTGCAGACGTAAGATGGAGCCAGTGACATGCCCAGGATAATGGTTATTAACAGCGGAAGTTCCTCTCTGAAGTGCAGTGTTTACTCCTTTGCCGAACACGGCTCGGGGGGGGAAGCGGGGCCGGTTCAGCTCTGCAGTGGGCAGGTGGAACGAATCGGGGAGGAGAAGCCGTGGCTCACGCTATCGGCGGACGGCTCAGAGACTGAACAACGGTGTTCGGCGCCGGATCACGAGGCGGCCCTGACGGTGTTTCTTGACAGGATGGTGGACACGGTTGAGGCAATTGAGAGTCTTGATGAGATAGCCGCGGTGGGCCACAGGGTTGTGCATGGGGGGGAGAGTATTTCACGAAGTGTTGCTGTGGATCAGGAGGTGATTGACGCTATCGAGGAAAATGCAAAGCTGGCCCCGCTGCATAACCCTCCCAACCTCACCGGTCTCCGCGCCGCCATGGAGAGGCTTCCCGATTGTCTGCAGGTGGCGGTGTTTGATACGGCGTTTCATCAGTCCATGCCCCCTCAGGCGTATCTTTATGCCCTTCCTCATGAGCTTTATGAGGACCACGACGTCCGGCGTTATGGTTTCCACGGCACGTCTCATCGTTATGTCGCGGAGCGAGCAGCGGAGATGTTGGAGCGGAAGCTCTCCCGGTGTAACCTTATCACCATACACCTGGGGAACGGATGTTCGGCGGCGGCGGTCAGAAATGGCGAGTCGGTGGATACCTCCATGGGGCTGACGCCGCTGGAGGGGCTGGTTATGGGGACTCGCTGTGGTGATATGGATCCGTCACTGCCTCTGCTTTTCCCGGAGATGCTGGATATGACTACAGAGGAGGTCTACGAGATGTTGAACCGTCGTAGCGGGCTGAAGGGACTGAGCGGGATCAGCAATGATATGCGGGAGATTATTGCAGCGGCCCGGAAAGAGGGGGAGCGTGCGGAACGAGCGAATAAAGCCCTTGAGGTTTTCTGTTACAGAGTCAGGAAATACATCGGTGCGTATGCCGCCGTGCTGGGCGGAGTGGATGCGGTGGTGTTCACCGCTGGAATTGGAGAAAACTGTACGGAGGTTCGCCGCAGGATCTGTGGGGGACTCGAGAATCTGGGTATAGCGCTGGACAGCACCAGAAATGCGGAGGTTCGGGGTGAGGAAGCGGTGATAAGTCCGCCGGACTCGACGGTTTCGGTGCTGGTGGTCCCGACCGACGAGGAGCTCAAGATTGCCATGGATACTTTTGACATTTACGAGGAGCAGTCATGAAAGTTGTCCTTTTTGAACCCGAAGATGTCTCCGATCTTTATCCACTGGTCTATCTGCGACCGGTTTTCGAGCTGCGTTGCGGTATATACACGCTGCGGGAGAAGATTGTCCGGAAGTTTCCGGATAGCGAAATTTTCCTGGAAACGCGGGATGAACTCGATGCGGTAACCGCTGCAAAGCATGAGCGGGACAGGGTGAACAGTTTTGAGGCGGTCCGGCCGGACGATGACATTCTTCTGGTGAGCGCGGGGGCCATTTTGCACCAGGACCCCGAGTTTTACACGCAGGAGGAAAGAGTGGGTGTTGATCAGGAGGATAATTTTGTCTGGGCTTTTCTGTCCCGGGATACGGTCGAGAGACTGGATAGCCCCGCCAGTATAGGTCTTGCGCAAAAGGCCCGGGAGGAGCTCGCGTCGTTCACGGTGGATGATTGTCTGATCCAGTATCCATGGGATCTGATTGATATTACAGGAGACGAAATTGAGTTGGATTATCGGGATTTCTATACCCGGGTGAGAGAGAGCAACCCTCTCCAGGGGGCCAAAATGATGGGGTCCGCCGAAGATCTATCCATCGGAAAGGATGTTGAAATTCAGCCTTTCAGCTGGATTGATTGTCGGGAGGGACCGGTGGTTATAGAGGATGGCGTTACTGTCCGGGCTCATACCAGCATCGAGGGGCCCGCTTACATCGGAGCTGATACGCAGCTATGCGAGGCAAAAATACGCGAAGGAACCAGCATCGGGCCGGTCTGTCGAGTGGGGGGGGAAGTGGAGGAAAGCATCCTCCACGGATATGCCAATAAATACCACACGGGATTCCTGGGACACAGCTACGTGTGTGAATGGGTCAATCTGGGAGCAATGACCAGCAACAGCGATCTTAAAAACGATTACAGCACGGTGAATCTGCGCCCTCCCGGGGGCAAACCAGTGGACAGTGGCAGCAAAAAGGTGGGATCGTTTATAGGGGATCACACCAAAACCAGCATAGGGACTTTTTTGAACACGGGGAGCATAATAGGCATAATGTGCAATCTGCTGGCCGGATCCAGTGTTTTGCCGAAAACGATCCCCTCCTTTTGCTGGTATGTTCAGGACAGAATATCGAAAGGGCTGGGGCTTGATTACGCCCTGAAGACGGCCGGGACGGTGATGGAACGTCGGGACCGCGAACTTACGGAAGCGATGGTTGAGCTGATCCGGTATACGGAGGAGCTCACGGCCGAGGCGAAGACCGAAGCCGTGAAAAGAGCAAGACGGAAGATGTGATTGGCGCGCTTTTTTGAATCCGAGTGAAAGGATGAAGACCATGGACAGAGAAGAGATTGTTGAACGGGTGATCGAGGTTGTCAGTGACGTACTTGGCGTCCCGGAAGGCGAAATTGCCGAGGACGATGAGTTTGTGGGAGATCTCGGGGCGGAGTCCATCCAGAGTCTTGAGCTGGTGGCCTCCTTCGAGGAGGAGTTCGATATAGAGATGGAGGAGAGTGAAGCGCTCGAAGTGCAGACCGTCGGCGATGCGGTCGATTTTATCGCCGATTACCTGTGAACGTGGGGCCGACGGATATTGGCTGAGTTAATAGAAAATATCTACGTCTTTACTGGAGAGAACCCATGCAGGTAATAATTGCCGATGATTATGAGAAAATGAGCGATCGGGCGGCGGAACTGGTAATCCCGGAGCTGCGGGACAATCCCGATATGGTCCTGGGGCTTGCCACCGGGAGCACTCCTCTGGGGCTTTACAAACGCCTGATCAAAGCCGATAGCAGCGGAGAGGTGGAATTCGGCTCGGTAACCACCTTCAATCTGGATGAGTATGTGGGGCTTGCGCCCGACCACGAACAGAGTTATCGCTACTATATGGATTCCAACCTTTTTGATCACATCGGGATTCCGAAGGAACAGACTCATGTTCCGGATGGTCTCACCGAGGATCTTGGTGCGCACTGTCAGCAGTACGAGCAGATGATAAATGATGCCGGGGGGATAGATTTACAGGTGCTGGGGATAGGCCGGGACGGGCATCTGGGCTTTAATGAACCCGGTTCGTCTCTTGGTGGTCGGACCCAGGTGGTGGCCCTTGCACCGGAGACGGTGGACGATAATGCACGTTTCTTTGAGAATCAGGGGGATGTGCCGCGGTTCGCCATTACGATGGGAATTCAGACCATACTGGATGCCGGAACCTGTCTTATGCTGGCAAGCGGGGAGTCCAAGGCGGAGGCCGTCAGACAATGCGTGGAGGGACCGGTGAGCGCCTCATGTACAGCAAGTGCACTGCAGATGCATCCAGATGCAATCGTCGTGCTGGACGAAGCAGCGGCATCGGAGCTGGAAAGGGCTGAATATTACCGCTGGGCCGGCGAGGCGCTGGGAGACATCTCGGATCGGCTCTGAACCTCGGGCCATCAACGGGCAGTAATCAGCTGGTGGACCTACTTGTTTTTATTGGCGATACGGATGTCTGACTCGTTGCTGTCCGGATCGATGAATTTCACCAGCATTGAGACTTTATTATCCGGATCCAGCGCCTGCCAGTAAGTTGTCAACACCTCATCAATATCATCGCCCAGGGGTAGTGCACGCGGTTCTCCCGAAAAGGACGGCAAGGGGTCGCCGTTGCCGTCGTAGGTGGCAATGTAGTGGCCGATTCCGGGTATAAAGTTGCCAAAATTGAAGATATGGCGGGCCGGACGGGTTTCGACACCGTCCAGAGTTTTCAGAATGGCCAGCTTGTAGGCGTGTGTGGAGTCGTTGAGGTCAATTACCCCGGCTATGCGAGGGGTGTAGTTGGGTGCATCCGGTTCGAAGGTCCTGGTGTACAGAGATTCCTCAAAGCTGCGAGAGTTCCGAAGCCCCTCGTGGATCGTGTCGGTCTGGTCACCGTTGCTGACTATATGGGTATGTTGCAGTTTCCGGATGCAGTTGTAGATGATCAGGGAGGGATCTTCCACCTTTGATTCATCAAAGGGAGCGGTCCTGACCAGGTCACCATCACGGACGAAAACCCGGTTGCGACTGTTCTCGCTGCGTCCCATGATCCAGTAGACCTGTACAAGTCTCTCACCGTTCGGGGTTTGCCCGATAACGATTCCCCGTCCGGGATACTCATTGCTTCGAAGGCTCTGCATGTTAGCTCTGGCCGTGGCTTTAATATCCATTCATCGTCTCCAGAAAAATTGACGTAAACGCTGATTGGCGCAACCATGCCCTGACTGGCTCTGGGGCGACCGCTGGAAGGGATGATACAAAAGATCCTGAGCGCCGAAAGGCCACCCGGAGTCAGGTACAGAAAAATGGAGCGGGTGAAGGGATTCGAACCCTCGACAGTCAGCATGGCAAGCTGATGCTCTTCCGCTGAGCTACACCCGCTCAATCCAGAAGGCGATAATACAAATATTTCGTTCTGTCGTCAAATGATTTCTCGGTCCCGCTGAAGAACCACCGACGAGCGGGCCGCGGCAAAAGAGCCCGCATATTTCACAAACCTCAACCGTCAATTATTCTAAAAGCAATCTCAACAAGCGGTAATCCCACGTTCACAGAAAGGTTTATGACAAGGTGGCGTTTTCAGAAGTACCCGGGAGACCGGTTTGGTCCTGCGGTCGCGGGACGAGCGCCTTTGTCCGTTCTCACGGATGGCGCACTGGCGACTCGTGAAATATACGGGATAGCATTGGCGGCATTTGCTGTGGTGTGCCGGCCTTACGAACTTCACGGGGAAATCAGTGCAACGGAGGGTTTGACAAGTTAATGTCTCTTTGCGTCTAATACTTTTTCCGAGAAGAGGCAAGCTCACAGGAGGCGGTTTTATGTCGATGCGGCTTATCGGCCCCGTATATCTTGTTGGTGGTCAGGATTTCAATCGGGTTCATCTTGACTGGCAGGCCAACGATGCCAATGTATATCTGGTGGATACCCGAGACACCTTTATTCTCGTGGATTGTGGTTGTGGTGAGAGCCTTCCAGGTATCCTTGCCAACGTTGAGGAAATGGGGTTTGACGTGGAGGATATCAGCCATGTGCTTCTAACGCATGCTCACTTACCTCATGCTGGGGGGGCCGGGGATCTTGAGCGGATGCAGGTGGAAGTTATGGCCTCCGAACGGGCGGCGGCTGCAGTGCAGGAGGGGGATCTCAGAACGGCGTCCTTCACTTACGGGCGGGAGTTCCCGCCATACGATGGCGAAATAACCGTCCTGGAACACGGGGACAAAATAGGGGTGGGTGAGGTCGAGATGGAGGTTATTGCCCTTCCCGGGCATTCACCGGGCCATCTGGGTTTTGAGATGATCGAGGAGAACACCCGGCTTATTTTCTGTGGGGATGTGGTGCGGTCCCCCGCTCTAACCCAGAGGCGGGATCGTTTTGGTTATGATGTCAGTACCTGCGTTGAGAGTCTGATAAAATTGATGGACCGGCCGCCTGATGTGCTTTATCCCGGGCATGGGCCGTTCTGTCTGTCCGACGGACAGAGGTGGGTTGAGGCTGAGCTTCAGAAAACGCTGAGCCCCGAAGAGCAGTAGGCCATGCACATAGTGTGGGCTGGTTGCCCGGAACAACAATGACGTTGGTGAGATGAGGTCTGGATATAATCTTATGGATGAACTGGTAGAATTTGTTGTATACGACCATTTTTGGCGTGCGGTGGACGTGCTTATACTGTTTCTTGTGGGGATCTTTGTGGCTATCCCGGTGGTATGGTACAGGTGGGATTATGTGCTCTGGGTGCCGAAGAAGATCGTGCAGGGTGTTATATGGCTGATTCAGGATAAAGGGCTGATGGGTACCGCCTGGGTTATCTGGGGGTTTAATTCCGTCGCTATTTTTATATATATGGCATCCGGGTGGCACCCTGTGCTGCCGAAGATTTTCGCACTGCTAACCGGTCTCAACGTTGCCGCTATTGGCGCTGCCGCGGAGGACGGAGCCCTGTCTGCACAGCAGGGGGAGGAGTTCTGGCGTCCGGGCCCGGGGCTTGCCCTGTTCTGCAGCATCGTGGTATTGTTGCTTGAGATTCCGTGTTTCTGGTTTTCTCTGGCTATGGGGATAAGCATGGGGAATAAGGTTCAGGGAGGATACGGCTATTTTGGCGCACTGAAGCCCCGTATTGTCGCCTATGTGTTTGTGATAGTTCCCCTTTTGCTGGTCAGCGCGGTGGCGGAGGCGGTGGCCATTCGGCATAGGCCCTCACGGACGGAAGATAGAGCGGGGGAAAATACGAAAGGTTGATAATGAACTCCACGGATCCCGAACAGAACAATGAATACGGTGAGGACATGCGTCAGACGCGTCGACTGCTGCGGATTATGCGACGTTTGAGGGGAAAGGACGGATGTCCCTGGGATGCCGAGCAGACACTGGAATCGCTGAAACCTTACCTGATAGAGGAGTGTGGTGAAGTGCTGGAGGCGATCGAGCAGGGCAGTATGGACGCCCTTGAGGATGAACTGGGGGATCTGCTTCTGCAGGTAGTGTTTCAATGCCGGATCTGTGAGGAAAAGCAGCATTTTGACTTTGAAGACGTGGCGCGTCGGATCTGTGAGAAGTTGATCCGTCGGCACCCGCATGTGTTTGGTGAGCAGGAAGTGGAGGGTGCCTCCGAGGTTGTACGTAACTGGGAGGTGATCAAGAAAAAGGAGGGCAATGGAACCGCGGACCCGGGGGATTCGGTCCTGGAACCGCCGCCGCGACATCTGCCGGCTCTCATGCGGGCTCAGGAACTTCAGCGCCAGGCTTCGGAAGTGGGATTTGACTGGCAAGATATTTCCGGTGTTGTCGACAAAGTAGAGGAGGAAGTTGGGGAGCTCAAGGAGGTCATGCGGGATGGAGGGCAGGACCAAATCCAGGAAGAACTGGGTGATTTGCTGTTCGCAGTCGTTAACCTTGCCAGATGGGTGGATGTGGATTCTGAGGAAGCGCTGGGGCGTACTATCAGGAAGTTCAGAAGGCGATTTGAGATGGTGGAAGAGAGGCTTGCCGAACGCGCTAAGACACCGGCGGATAGCTCTTTGCGGGAAATGGATGCGATCTGGGATGAACAGAGATAATGGTATTAGTTGGTCCTTCATCGAAGGTTGGTCGGTGTGTGTGAGGGCTCGCCGCAATTTGACAACGATCGAAGAGGCCATATAATTGCGGTCCTGTCGACGGCAGTGACGGTTTGGGTTGGAGGACTGGTTTGAATGAAGACGGCCTGAGGTTGTTCAGTGCTTGTCCTTCCTTTTTTTGAAGTTGCGATCGGATCATTCCGCGAAAATACTTTATCTATGAACCGTGAACTGATGAATTTTAAAAACTTGCTGATTACAGCGGCGGCTATGCTGTTTTTGAGTCTGGGCACGGGCGCGGTCTTTGCTCAGCCACAGGAAGATTCGGAACTTCTTTCTGCTGCGGACGAGTTGCGGCAGGATCTTCAGGAGATAGATCCGGTACCGCATATAAAAGAGTTGTCTGCTTTACCCTCCCGCTTCACCGGATATCCCGGCAACGAAAAGGCGGCCGAATATGTGATGGAGCAGTACGAGGAAATGGGGCTGGCCAACGTCAAGCGGGAGCCCTTTCAGATGATTGTCCCGATCGAAGATTATGCCCATGTTCGGGTTGATGATCAGGAAGTTCCGATCCATTGTGTGCGCCCCAATTATGTGAGAACCCCAAAGACACCGGAGTCGGGCATAAGGGGCCGGTTAATCTGGGGGGGGCAGGGGCGGCTGTCCGATTTTAATGGTAAGGATGTCGAAGGCAGCATCGTGTTGATGGAGTTCAATTCCGCCACCCGTTGGCTCAATGCGGCGAAGCTGGGGGCCAGGGCGATCATCTTTGTTGAGCCGACCAGGGCGTTTCGCAGTGATGCCGAGCAGAAATACACCAGTATTCCGGCTCCGATTCCCCGCTATTACATACAGCGGGAACAGATACCGGCCCTTGCGCGTGCTTTCGGAGCCCGGGGAGAGGATGAGGATGAGACCGGGGTTGAGTCCGGGCTGGAGTATCTGCGAGAGATGTCGGGTGGGGAGCAGAATCTGTCGGTGTTTGCGGATATGCGGTGGGAGGAGAAGACCGTGTATCGGATATCGGGTGAGATCCCTGGTATAGATCCCAAGCTGGGTAACGAAACGGTGGTGGTGCATGCGTATTATGACAGCACCTCGGTGGTTCCTGCGCTGGCTCCCGGTGCGGAGAGCTCATGCGGCATCTCGGCGCAGATCGAAATGGCGCGCTTTCTGACCGAGCATCCCCCCCGTCGGACGGTGAAAGTTCTGGCTACTCCGGGACATTTTCAGGCCCTGTATGGAGTTCGCTCGTACGTTCAGGAGGAGATATATCCAAAACGTACTCGAAAAACCGATAGCGAGGAGACAGCACGATCCGGTGAACCGGATTTTTTCATCGGTCTGGATCTGTCAAGCCGGTATGGGAAGATGGCTGGTTTCTACAAGGGTAATTTTTACGATCAGTATGGGGACGAGAACGAGATAAAGCTGCAGAGAATCTTCTCCGATTACAGCGATAGTCTTCTTGGATGGGCAGAGGATCTGACGGGTCACAGTGGTTTTGTGGAAGATTTTGAGTTTGAGAGCGGGATTGTTCCTCAATACGGTCGTGATTGGCGGTCCCTATTACCGGATGAGGCCGCTTTCGATTCTGAGGTGGTGACGTTGAGCGGGCGACCGGCGATTACACTGGCCACCACGGGCGATCCGAGAAATGCGGTGAATACGCCCCTGGATACCTTTCAGGAGATTGAACCATATCTGTCAAACGCCCGCAAAGCCGCCATTGTCAGTGCCTTTGTGGTGAAACAGACTGCAGATATGCCGGTCATCCCCTTGAACGATAAAACGGAATTGGGTCAGATAGGGAGTCTTTTCGGCCGGGCGATCGAGCAGACGCTTACTACGTATGTACCGACCGTTAATGTGCCTGACGCTATTGCTGCGGTCAGCCTGAGCATGAACAAGAGCATGATGGGGGTCAGTGGGCGGAGTTACGCCCGCAGTGATGTCCAGGGACTGTTTGAGGTGTTCGGCCTGCAAACGAATAAAAGCAGGCTGGTCGACGGGTTCACCATGTCCCCCTCGGACGGCACCATACACTCGGTGGGTCAGTCCGACCCCGAGGTGGTGCCGGCGACCGACCGGGTGAGAGAGGAGTGGGACCTGCGGCGGACGGATCTGAGGCTTAATTTCCTGGAGTCCAACAGCACGACTTTATTTGACCTGGTGGATCCGCTGCACCTTGCCGCGATGAACACTACCACCCCTTTGAGGGGAGAGGCCAATAGTGAGGTCCGGGCGCAGGATTACAAAACGTTTATCGGAAAGCAGATAAGTGGCAGCTCCTATGGGGAGCCGTTGTCCGTGATTTTTACGAAGCCGGGGACGAGGCTGAAATTTCTCATGGCCTCGGGGGGGACAGGAAATGCTGGCGTTCTGTTAAACACCCCGGTTGATCTGGATGAAAAATCGGAGGCAGTGGGCGGTGATAAGGCCGAGGAACGTTTCCTCGGTGAGGGCTTTAGAAATGAGGATAAGGAAAACTTTGTGTATCACACGACGTATCAGGTTGCCCGGGATATGCACCTGCTGGACTATTATCGGCTGGATCACCTCGAGCGGAGTGCGATCAGTCAGAAAAACCTGTGGGATCTGCATAATGAGACTCAGACGCAGCTTGAGCTGGCGCAGGAGGCCAGGGCGGAGAAAAGATGGGACGACTATTATCGGTATGCCAGGCTTGCGTGGTCTTCCGAGGGCAGAGTGTATCCGGACGTACGGGCAACCGCTCATGATGTGGTGAGGGGGGTTATCTTTTACTTTGCCCTGCTTCTGCCGTTCGTCATATTTATCGAGAGGCTTCTGCTGAATTATGTGGATATCCGGAAAAAACTGGGCTCTATTTTTGTCCTTTTTGCGATCAGCTACCTTGTGCTGCGTCTGGTCCACCCGGCCTTTCAGCTTTCGGAGGCCCCTATCATTATTCTGGATGGGTTTTTCATGCTTGTGGCCAGTGGCTGGACGATCGGCTATCTGTTGCTCAAGTTCCAGAATACTATGGCGTTCCTGCGCCAGCATATTGATACTATTCACAGGGCGGACGTGGCTCGGGCGAGTGCAGCCATGGCGGCGTTTATCCTGGGAATATCTAATATGCGGAAACGGAAGATCAGGACAGCACTGACGGCCCTGACCCTGATATTGCTGACGTTTACGATTCTGTCGTTTACCAGTTTTGAAACGATGCCGGCGCGTATGCTGCAGTATGGCAGTCAAAAGGAGGCACCATATAATGGGGTCCTGCTCCGTACGCTGGCCTGGTCTCCCCTGGGGGAATTTGAGGTTTATGATGTGACCAATTACTTTCGATCCGAGGGTTATTCGGTGGCGGAACGATCCTGGGTTGTGAGTCGGGATGAAAAAGTTGATTTGAATCTTGATGTGAGACGGGGAGACGGCCGGGGAGGCGACGTGGTCGCACATGCGTTACTTGGTCTGAGTGAAGAGGAGAAGGAATTCTCGGGAGTGGATGATTTTGTCTCGAAAGGCAACTGGATCAAAAGGGCAGGAAAGAACTGGCCGTTTGTGACTGTGTTGCCGGAGGGTATGGCGGAGAGCCTTCGGATTGAGTCGGATGATATCGGTTCGGTGACGGTGAATGTGCTCGGGCGCGAACTGCTTGTTATTGGGACGATAAATTCTGCGGAGATGTTTGCGTATGAGGACCTGGATGGGGAGCCGCTGACACCTGTGGACTTTATGCAGGAGGCGTCCAGTGAGGAGGAGGATTCCGGTGCAGGACCGGCGTTCACGGCAACGGGCGAGCAGACGGCCGAGAATTTTATTGCCGCACAGCGTGAGGAGGACGACGAAAGCGAGTATATCCACATGACCCCTGATCAGGTGCTCATTGTTCCGAACGAATTGTGTTTGCAAATGGGGGGGACTTACAGGGCGGTGGTGGCCGGTCCCGGTGATGAAGGGGATACGGCGAGTTTTATTCGGGATTTTGGACCGGCACTGAGAGAGTTCGCCGGGCGTATTAACCTGCCCCTGTATGCCGGCATAGATGGCTATATCAATCGGATTGCAACTCGTTCAAGTCTGAGTATGGGAGGGGTGCAAGGACTTCTTGTGCCCATTCTTATTGCCGCACTGATCGTGTTCAACACTATGCTCGGAGCGGTCTATGAGAGAACCGACGAGATCAAGGTTTATGCCTCCGTGGGTCTGGCGCCCATCCATATCGCTGCCCTGTTCTTCGCCGAGAGCTGTGTTTTTGCTGTGCTCGGAGCGATGATGGGCTATCTTACAGGTCAGGTGCTGAGTTTCGGCCTCATGCAGGTGCCGTGGCTGATGGAGGGCATTTCATTGAATTATTCGAGCATCAGTGCCGTGTGGTCCGCCATGCTTGTGATGGTGGTGGTCCTGGCCTCCACCGCCTGGCCGGCGCGAATGGCCGGGAAGCTGAGCGTTCCGGATGAGACCAAGCAGCTTACTATTGAACCGCCGGAGAGTGACGTGTGGGAGATCCTGTTTCCCTTCACGGTAAGTTCCAAAGAATCCACCGGAGTCATGGCCTATCTGCGCGAATACTTCGTGAGCAACGACGCGGATTCTGTTGGGGCGTTTACTGCCGACAATATCCAGCTGTTTGGCGAAGAGGATGAAGAGGGCAGGAGAGAGATTATTCTTGAAGCGGACGTATGGGTTGCCCCGCTGGATATGGGAATCAGCCAGCATGTACGGATTGCCGCGGTCCCTGATGAGGAGGAACCCGAAATCACCTATCTGTACTTCACCATTACACGTAAGACCGGGGAGTTTGCCACATGGGGACGGATGAATAAAGGCTTCCTGAAGGATCTGCGTAAACAGCTCCTCATATGGCGTCTGGTGACCCCGGAAGAGAAACAGCGACTTAGCGACAAGGCGGATGAGATTCTTGATTAGTTATCACCCCCCGGGCGACGGAATACGTAAACGGGGCTTTCTTTATCCATAAGGTTGAGTTCAGCCGCCGGTAGGAGGGCGGAATGGCAACAGAAGAATATCTTGAGATAAGAGCAGGACAGGAAGAACCCACCGAGTATAAGGATGGATTCGGGATGAAGGCTATTCTGGGCGGACTTTTCGTGGCCTTCGCCGTGGTACCTGGATCCATGTTTATGTTCCTGATGCTTGGACAGCGGCTCACTGAGGCTGCTATATGGGTCACTCTGATTGTGATGCTGGAGATATCCAAGCGATGTCGTTCTGACATGTCACGGCAGGAGATGTTTATCGTCCATGCCGTCACGGCCGGCATGCTGGCGGCGGGGGTGGGGCGTTTTTACAACTTCATCTGGATACAGTATTTCGTCAGAAGTGATGCGGCTGTCCAGTTTGAGATCGTTAATCGACTGCCCTTCTGGGTGGCTCCTCCACCGGAAAGTGCGGCTTATGCCCAGAGAAACCTGCTGCATCCTGATTGGTGGCCGATGATTGCTCTGATGGGGATCGGCATATTATGGAATCGAGTAAGCTTCTTTTCGCTGGGATATGCGTTGTTCAGAGTTACCAGTGATGCTGA
>JBKHGK010000012.1:0-14000 GCA_046539705.1 Candidatus Brocadiia bacterium
AAAGATAAACTTCAGCGGATCTTCGACAACGCCAACGATGCGATGTATGTGCATTCGGTGACTGAAGACAATCTCCCGACGACATTCTTCGAGGTTAATGCCACGGCCAGTGACATGCTCGGCTACCCGAGGGAGGAACTTCTGGACATGTCACCCCCTGACATCGATTCCCACCAGAATAAAGAGAAAATGAGGGAGATACAGCTTGAGCTGCGGCGGAAATCCGCTGTTACATTCGAAAGCAAACACACGACGAAGGACGGCCAGGTTATCCCGGTCGAAATTAGCTCCCACATTTTTGAGCTGGAAGGTGAAAAGCGAATCCTCTCCGTTGCACGCGACATCTCAGAACGGAAAGCCGCCGAGGAAGCGCTGCGGAAAAGTCGGAAAAAGTATGAGGAAGTCATATCCTCGATTTCCGACGTCGTGTGGCGGTACGAGGTCGATGAAAACGGCGATTGTATCGACGAGTATATCTCGCCGGTCATCGATCGGATTTTAGAACTGCCCGAAGGCACCATTGGAGATGATTTCGAGAAATTTTTCTCCTATGTGCATCCGGATGATCGGGAGAAGGCTCGCGATGCGCTTCGGGCTTTATTGGAAGCGAAAAAAGAACACACCAGCGTGGAATATCGAGTGTATACGGCCAACGATAACCTGCGGTGGTTGCGCTCAAGTGGAAATGTTCACGTCCACTCCGAGGGGGGAAGTGTAACGTACGGGACCACGTCCGAGATAACTAAACGCAAACAGATGGAAGAGAAACTCCGCAGGGCTGAGCGCTTCGCGGCCGGCACCATCAATGCTCTGACCGCCCACATTTGCGTGCTCGATGAGGACGGGGTCATCCTGCGGGTCAACGAAGCGTGGCGACAGTTTGCCCGGGATAATGGATATGACCATGATCGATATGGTATGGGGGAAAACTACCTGCATGCCTGTGAAAGATCTGCTCGAGAGGGCGACGAAGACGCAGAGGATTTTCGAGATAAACTCCAGGAGGTCATTGCCGGTGAACGGGATGGTTTTACCTTCGAATATCCCTGTCACTCCTCCGAAGAAAATCGCTGGTTTACCGCCAGAGTAACGAAATGTTTGATCGACGGTCCCGCCCGGGTGGTCATAGCACATGAGAATATAACACGACGGAAGGAGATGGAGCTGCAGGTTCGTCGCGAGAAACGTAAGATTCAGCAGGAACAGGAGAAACTGCAGAAGATCCTGGACAACGCTCCCGTCCCTATGTTTATCCTGGATGCGGATCTGCGGATACGGGAAGCCAATGAGGCGGCCGCACGCCTTGCGAACCGCAGCAAACAGTCAATGAAGGATGCTCAGCCCGGCGAGGGGCTGTGCTGTCTTCATGCCATAAAAGTCTCGGGAGGGTGCGGATTCAGCGAACACTGCCCCGACTGTCCTGTCCGGAACCACTGTGAGAAGCTGCTCCGGGAAGGGGGAGAAGTGCGCAACCATGAAGCGCGTCTTGTCACCTACCGGGAGGGGGAAGAACAGGAACTATTCCTGTCCCTGAACGCCGTTCCCCTCGAGCTGGATGGAGCCAGGAATATTCTTCTCTCCGCTGTGGACATCACCGAACAGAAGAGGACCGAGCATCAGCTCAAGTCCCTGAACGACCATCTGGAGGAGCAGACGGCTATGGCCAATAGTATGGCCGCCGAGGCGGAGATGGCGAATCAGGCCAAAAGCGAGTTTCTGGCCAATATGAGCCACGAAATACGCACCCCGCTCAACGGTATCATCGGTATGAATCAGCTCCTGCTGGAGACGGATCTGGATGAGGAACAGGAACGCTATGCCCAAACCGCAAAATCCAGCGGCGATACCCTGCTCGCGCTGATCAACGATGTGCTCGATTTCTCCAAAATCGAGGCCGACGAGCTGGAACTGGAAAACGCACAGTTCGAGCTGGATCACCTTCTGGATATATTGAGCGACACGATGGCCCTGAAGGCCGAGGAAAAAGGGCTGGAATTTATATGTGGCGCCAGGCCCGAGGTGCCCAACAGGCTTATCGGCGATTCGGCACGATTGACTCAGATACTCACCAATCTGGCCGGCAACGCCATCAAATTTACCGAGGAAGGTGAAGTTGCCGTTCGTGCCTGTCTGGAAGACGAATCCGACGAAAAGGCCACCATCAAATTTGTCGTGCGGGACACGGGAATAGGTATACCGGAGGACAAGCAGGATCGGCTTTTTGATAGTTTCACCCAGGCCGATGCCTCGACGACAAGAGAATACGGCGGAACGGGGCTCGGGTTGGCTATCAGCAAACGGCTCGTGGAACTGATGGGGGGACGGATCGGGCTCGAAAGTACCCCGGGGGAAGGCTCGGAGTTCTGGTTCACCGTTGAGCTGGAGAAACAGAGCGATCCGGCCGAGCAATTAGCCGCTGAACGCCAGTCAATGGGCGGACTCCGTGTCCTGCTGATGGATGATAATGATACCAACCGGGAGGTCATTGGCGAGCAGCTGCGAGCCCGCAATATCTCTGTGGACGAGACGGCGTCCCCCGATGGGCTCAGGGACTGGCTGGATGAGACCGATGATGAGGATCGACAGTATGATATTCTCCTTCTGGATATGGAAGCGCCGGACGTGGACGAGCAACGAATGATGAGGATCATCGGCACCAGTGATAGCACCGGAACGCCCGTCGTTTTACCGATGATGTCCGCCTTGCACGCCGAACAGGCTGCGCGGATGGAGGGCCGGTACGGGAATGTTGCGTCTGCGCTCCTGAAACCCGTCCGGCCGAACGCGCTGTTCGACGCTATCAGAGAAGCCACGGGTGAATCCAAACGGAAGAAAAAGCCCCCCGTTGCGTCCTTGCCCGCGGACCAGGGCGATACGGAGGACGGTCTGCACATCCTGCTGGCCGAGGATAACCCGACAAATCAACAGGTGGCCCGGAGCATGCTGGAAAAGTTCGGGCATACGGTTGATGTTGCCGACAACGGGGGCGAGGCAATCTCCGCCCTTCAGGAAGAACGTTACGATCTGGTCTTTATGGACGTGCAGATGCCGGAAATGGATGGGTACGAAGCGACGAAGGAGATCCGATCCATGACTGGCGGTGCCACCGATCCGGACGTGCCGGTGGTCGCCATGACCGCCCACGCCACGGAAGGGGACCGTGAAAGATGTCTTCAGGCAGGTATGGATGATTACGTATCAAAGCCGGTAACGCCGGGGCGAGTGAAGGGGATCATTGAACAATGGGCCCATGTGCAACCGGAGCATGAGGCTCCGGACGACAGCTCGGATGACTCCGTGCCCCCGTCTGAGGATTGGTCCGTGTTTGATTACGAATCGATGCTTGACCGCTTGATGGGGGACACGGGTATTGCGGAACGGGTCATCCGGCGTTTTCTGGACGATATTCCCCAGCAGGTGAATACATTGAGAGAGCAGATCAATGAGGGCGATACGAGACAGGCCGGCCGCATAGCTCATACAATCAAAGGGTCGGCCAGCAACGTCAGTGCCATAGAAGTGCAGGATATCGCCAGGATGATGGAAGAATCCGGGGGGAATGACAATATCGACGAGCTGCAGACACTCTTGCCCGAAATAGAAGAGGCCCTGCAGAGGTTCCGGGAACGTGTTACGGAAAAACTATCCGGCTTGGAATAGGCCGGTCGACCAAAAGGAGAACAGCTGTGGCGATTTCTCTACATAAGCATAGAGACAATCAAATGTGTATGAAGACACTCGTGGCTGAGGATGACCTGACGTGTCGGACGATGCTGACCTCCTTTCTGCAGGATACCGGCCTGGAGGTGGTGCCCACCAGGACCGGGAAAGAGGCATTGGATGTGATGCGTGCTCCGGAATCTCCACGGATCGCCATCATAAACTGGATGATGCCGGAGATGGACGGGCTGGAGCTGTGCCGCAGGATTCGCCAGCACCATACGAGCGAACCCCCGTATCTGATAATGCTAACCGCGCGCAAACGGAAACAGGATGCGGTTAAAGCGCTGAACGCCGGAATTGACGACTATCTTACCAAGCCCTATGACCCCGACCAACTAAAAGCGCACATCAAAGTCGCTCTGCGGCATAAAAGAATGGAAGAAAAGCTATACCACAGCGAAGCCAAATGGCGGAGCTATATCCAGCATGCCCCCTATGGGATCGTGCTTGTGGATGACGAGGGCCAGTACCTGGAGGCCAATCCTGCTGCTCGCAGGATCCTCGGCGGGGATAACGACGCACTTATAGGCCGCACCGTGGGAGATTTACAGCCCTCAGCTACCGGGAAAAGGCTGGAGGATGTATTTAAAGCTCTTCAGAGTGAGGAGCGCCATACTGACGAAGTTCCGATCCGGCGAGTCGATGGGGAAGAACGGTACTGCCGGGCCTCAGGGGTACAGGTCAGCCATGATCGGTACCTGATCCTTCTGGCCGACATCACGGAAAAAAAACACATGGAAAATTTGCTGATAAAGGAACACAGAGCCCTGCGACAGCAGAAAACTAACCTGAAACACATATTCGATTCCATCCCCATACCGATTTATCTGGTCAACGATGAATTAAGAATCGAACAGCTCAACCACAGAGCACGGCTCCTTGCGCGCCAGAGCACACATAAAATGCTAGGTTCAGCAGTCGAAGAATCCCTGTGTTTCAGCGAGGGTGATGATGGTGAGAGCCGTCGGGAGAAAGATACAGTCCATGCCGTCGAACAGATCAGAAATGTGTGTCGTTCAGCCCTGGAGGGGGCCGACGGACCGCAGGAAACGGAGATCCGTTATCCGATGATCGATGAGGGACGGGCACGGACGAAATTTTACTCCGTAACCACCAGGAGCACCACAGTGAACGGCAAAAATCACGTCCTGCTGGCGCTGCAGGATGTTACGGAACTGCACCAGACCCAGCGAAGTCTGGCCGACGCCAACTCGTTTCTTCAGGATAAGGTCTCACTGGCGGAAATCATGGCGGATGAGGCTCACTCCGCCAGTGAGGCCCGGAATGAGTTTTTTGCCGGGGTGAGCCACGAACTGCGCACTCCGCTCAATGGGGTGATCGGCCTCACGGAACTCCTCCTTGATACCGATCTCACCGACAAGCAGCAACGTTTTGTGCGCACCGTACAGTCCAGCGCAGATATGGTTATGAACGTGGTCAATGACATCCTTGACTTCTCCAGGATAGAAGCAGGTGAGCTCTCCCTTGAAGAAATTGCATTTGATCTCGAAGAACTGTTGGACGATGTGGCCGAGACGTTTGCGTTTCGAGCCGATGAAAAGGAACTTGATTTCTTCTGCAGCGCCGAGCCCACCATTCCATACCGGCTCAAGGGCGATCCGACCCGTATCCGTCAGGTGTTGACCAACCTGATCGGCAATGCGCTGAAATTCACCGACGAGGGGGAGATAAACGTACGGGTCAGGCTGGTGGAGGAAACTTCTGATCGTGCAACGCTCCGGGTCTCCGTCAGTGATACCGGTATTGGAATAGAATCTGAGCGCCAGGATGAACTGTTCAACCGTTTCACCCAGGCGGAGGCATCAACGGCACGACAGTATGGCGGAAGCGGGCTCGGACTCGCCATATCCCGGAAGCTGGTCGAAATGATGGGAGGAGAGATCGGAGTCAATAGTGAAAAAGGGCGTGGATCTGAGTTCTGGTTTACCGTTGAGTTCCCGAAAGAATCGGACTGCATTATTGCAGACAGAATTCCCTCCACCGGTCTTTCGGGATGCAAAATGCTCGTCCTCAGCGACAATCCTACCTGTGTCGATATCCTGACGGAACAGCTGGACAGTCAGGACGTAGACTGCGCAGCCGTCCCAAACGTCAGTTGCGCGCGGGAAATTCTACAACAATCGGCAATGGACGATGATGTTTATGATGCGGCCCTTGTGGACACCGCCGCGACTGACATTTCTCCGCGGGAAGCGTTGGATTGTTTGAGAAGCGTGGAGTCCTGCGAAAATTTGCCCCTTGTACTGCTAACGGAGTTTAGAAGCCAGGATATCCAGCGAGAACTGGAAGAGTATGATCGTGCCCTGTTGCTGTCCCAGCCGATACGCCCCGGCAATCTGCTGCCGGGTTTGGCCGGGATACTGCCCGGCGCCGGGATGCAGAATGGCATGGATAAAAAGCAACCTGACCCGACGGCCGATTTTACCGATAACGAAGATGTCGGGAAGCTTAAGGTCCTTCTTGCTGAGGATGATACCACAAGTGCGGAGGTGGCGACCGGCATGCTGGGAAAACTGGGACATAATGTGGAGCACGCCGGGGACGGACGCGAGGCCGTGGAGATGCTGCAGGACCAACGCTTCGACCTTGTCTTTATGGACGTTCGCATGCCTCACATGGATGGCTATGAAGCCACCCGGATGATCAGAGATGCGGATGGGATAAACCATGATGTTCCCATTATCGCTATGACAGCAAATGCTACGGAAGAGGATTGCCATGAATGTCTGCAGCGGGGAATGGACTGTTACATCTCAAAGCCCTTCACGGGAGAACAGATTCACAACGCCATTCGGGACGTTATCGGAGGAGAGAAGATGGTGAAAGATGAATCAGAGGGCCCGGAAAAAGCTCTGGAAGAAATATTTGACAGACAATCGTTCCTGACCCGGGTGCAGGACGATGAAAAGCTCGCGGCCAGAGTGATCGAGGGGTTTTTGGGTGACATCCCGCAGCAGATAAACGATCTGAAGGAAGCATTGGACGACGATGAGTTCACAATCTGTGAACGTAAGGCGCACAGTATTAAAGGCGCATCGAGTAACGTGGGAGGAGAAGCCCTGCGTCGGGTGGCAAGGAAGGTTGAAGAGGCTGCCGCCCGGCACGATGAACGGACCATAAAGGATAACCTGCCGGAGCTTGATCGAGAGTTTGACCGTTTACGCCGCCGAATGCGGGAATACCTGGATTCACGATAATACCTGGCCGGTCTACTGTTGTGGGAAAAATACTATGGATGTCATGGTAGTGGACGACGAGATGGGTACGCGGACCGCCGTCACGGGTGTGCTGGAGAACACGGAGAACTATAACGTGACGGCGGTCGGGGACGGGGCGGCGGCACTGGAGGCCATACAGGTTGGACCTGTGCCGCCCCTGATAATTATGGATTGGATTATGCCCGGGTTTGACGGTGTTCAGCTATGTCGAAAGATACGATCCATGGAATTTTGCGAATCACCCTATATCCTTATGCTCACCGTCAGGAATAACAGGGAAAATCTGGTCAGAGCTCTGGATGCCGGTGCCGACGATTATATGGTCAAACCGTTTGATCCGGACGAACTCCGGGCCCGCCTGAGGGCGGGAAAACGGATCGTCCAGTTACAACACAGACTTGCCCGGCGTGTCAACGAACTGAAGGAAGCGGCCCGACACATCCGGGATCTGGAGGGGCTATTACCCATTTGCTCGTTCTGCAAACGTATTCGCGATGGCAATGACGACTGGCATGATTTCCCAAATTATATAAACCAGCACACCGATATAACTCTAACCCACGGAGTGTGTCCTGACTGCATAAAAGAACATTATCCCGGATTGAACATCCAGGGCTGCGATGAAAGAACTGAGTGAGTTTATCGTTCCGCGTTTCGTATGAGGCGGATAAAGGAGCGAGAGAATACGGTAAGTCCAAGCGGTCGGTCAGAAGTCTATTCCTGTTGAAAAGAATTATGTCGGGTAGGGAAGCTGATGATATGTATGACCGTGAGCTCCCCGCAGGCAGGGATGCCTGCCCGCATCCCGCATCACGAGCTCTATCCCCGCAGTATGGCGCACTGACGACTCGTGAAGTATACGGGTTAATGCGACCCGCTCAGATTGTGTGTGATGGAAGTTGGGCGTCTTCCAGCGGCCGGTTACCCACGGATGGCATTCTGCGGGTGCGGTCGAAGAATCGACGCGCGATTGCCTGTAATCTATAAAAGTGAGGAGGTCAGAGGTGAAAACACTGATAGTCGAAGACGATCTCACCAGCCGGATTTATCTGCAGGAACTGCTCGACGAGTATGGAACGGTACACGTCGCCGTCAACGGAGAGGAGGCCATGGAGGCGGTGGATTCCGCGGCCGATGACGGTGATCCCTATGACCTTATTTGTCTTGACATAATGATGCCGGAGGTCGACGGGCAGGAGGCCCTCCGGAAAATTCGAGACAATGAGGCGGAGCGCGGTATCTCCTCAACCAGGGGCGCCAAAGTGGTTATGACCACTGCCCTGGGAAATGTGAGTAATGTCAGTGAGGCCTACAGCAACCTCTGCGACGCCTACCTTGTCAAACCCATCGACAAAAAGGATCTGATACAGACACTCCGGGATCTGGGCCTGATGGAGTGAGACGACCTCGCGAACTGAGCAGTTTGCCGGGAAGGTACCGATTGGCTCCGGGATGAGAGGGCTCGGTGACCGGTCACCCGTGACCTCGCAAGGCGATTTCCAAAGATATGTGGTTGTACCCGAAAGGACGGGAGATTGATCCCTGATTAGCAGTCACCGGAGTCGCTGATTCTGGGACGATCTGATAATTCTGAAAATATACCTAAAGTATCCGGGAGTATAACCGATAACAATATTTGTATGTACGGGATACCGTTAAATCATCAGGAGACCGTATAATATGCGTCGAGGAACCTTTCACGAAGAATATCCTGAGGCCGTGCGTATAGATCGACCGGGGGACGGTGTTGATTATATCCAGGAGATCTGGCTGGCGGACGGCGCCGTGTGGGGGATAAGCGACTTCGAGGCGTGTCGGATGTTCAACAACCTGAGCGAAATCAGGAGCTACAACCGTAACATAGAGATAGTGGGGGCATCGAATGAACAGGCCGTGGCGGCCAAGCGAGCCCTGGAGTATCTTGAGGCACTCTGGGGGCTCTGGCATCGGCGCAGTGCCCCTCTGTGTGAGGCCGAGTATCTCATTTCATTGGTTGCCAGGGATCGCTCCAACCCCGACAGGCTGGACACCGAGGAGTTCGTGGATATCGTGGAAGATCATGCTGAAAAAATAGAGGAATTTGATGGTAATAAAGGGGTACGGTACGAGTTTGTTGATGGCAGCGCGATCCAGGTCGATGAGAATGGCTGGGATATCGATGTCCGCGCTCCCAAAAGCCAGGTTTAACCCGCATTTCATAAACCGCAAACGTTAATTATTCTACAAGCAACTTCAGCAAACGTGACTCACAAAGTGACCGACAGGTTTATAAAAACAGGGTTTTTTAACAGTACCGGCAACGCCGGTTTGGTCTACAACCGAGCCGTCAGCACGCCATCTATAAGAACAGCCTGCAGTTGCGGTGTGCCGCGTCCGCGGGGCAAGCGCCCTTGTCTGCTTTTATATATGGCGCACGGACGACTCGTGAAATATATGGATTGATCCGTCTTCGGCCCCGGATCTGCCTGAATCGGTGCCGGCCCGAAAGATATTTTTGGAGTCCACATTATGTTATCTCAGGGATTGGTGCTGATCGCCGATGACAACGAAGATGTTCGAGAAAGACTTCGCAGTATAATCCAGGGCTGGGACGTTGAGGTGGAAGAGGCCACCGACGGATACGAAGTCTGCGCAAAACTGCGTATGGCCGCCAACCTCATCCTTCTCGATACAGATATGCCCGACATGGATGGCTTCGAAACCCTGTGCCGGATCAACGAAGATCCGGAGTACGGGGATTGTGCCGTGGCCATGCTGACCGCCGGTGAGGACAGTGCCGATAGGGTCACTGCATTGGAGATGGGGGCAGATAGAGTTGTTGATAAAACTATCTCGGATAAAGAACTTCGACTGCAGCTGCGTTCGATGCTGAAGCAGGAGAAAGAAAAACTCGAACTGCAGGAAGAGCTCAAGCAGCTCCGGCAAACGATGACAGACCGTGAGGAACAGCTCCGGGATACCCTTTCGGAAGTTGTGGAGTCTAAACGGAACGAGCGCGAAGCCCACCTTGAAGCCGTCCGAACACTGGCCGTCGTGGCCGAATCCACCGATCATACCACCGGACAACACGTGGGCCGCATCGGGCGATACTGTCGTGTCCTGGCTGAAGCTCTGGGGTATCCCCCCGGTAAAATCAGCAACCTCACTCTGGCATCCACCACTCATGACGTGGGAAAGGTCGCCGTCCCGCGTTCGATTCTTATGAAACCCGGTGATCTCACCGATGAAGAGTGGGAAGTGATGCGTGAACACCCCCGCGTTGGGGCCAGAATCCTGAGCGTATCTTCATCGCCCGTCCTGTCCACTGGCAGAACTATCGCCCTGACGCACCATGAAAAGTGGGACG
Organism: Candidatus Brocadiia bacterium; assembly: GCA_046539705.1. GTDB lineage: Bacteria > Planctomycetota > Brocadiia > SM23-32 > SM23-32 > CAZXYF01. The sequence continues at coordinate 10,309 of JBKHGK010000012.1, forward strand.
GTTCCGGTTATCCTGTGGGCCTGAGTGGTGATGATATTCCCATCGAAGGACGGATATGTGCCATCGCCGACGTCTTCGACGCTCTGACCAGTGATCGTCCTTACAGGGCGGCACTGTCACCTGAGAAGGCCAGAGACATAATTACGGAGGGCCGCGGGACACAATTTGACCCCCAGCTTGTAGACCTTTTCGTGGAGCAATTTGAGCATGTGCGACGGATTCATAGTGATGGTTCGGACGTCTTCGAGGATGATATGCAAAATACGGGGAAGCAGGAGATGCCAGAAGCACTCAGCGAGCAGCTGATGATCATTTCGAAGACACTCCAGGAATGATAGTTTCAAATGACTTTGAGGAAATGATTATGCCCGACTTAAAGGGTGGTCGGCAGGTAGCGGTTTTGACCGCAGAACATTCACAGGGGACGACGGAGATCGTTAAATCCCTGGAAAACGTGGATGCAGCCTGCCGGGTGAGGAGTGTGGCTGACCCTGACCGTGACCGGACGTTCGAGGTGGTGGATGTTTGCGTGATTGAGGACCGGGTCCTCGACGAACAGGGGCCCGATGTGGTGGACCGTATCCCGGAAAACACCCAAATTGTCGTTGCTCATGCCGATGGGGGGGCGCAGGGAGAAGAACGACTGCGAGGACGGCGCCTGCAGCACGTGTGCGTCCGGTGTCTGCCAGTGGTCGTGGAGAAGGAGCTGCAGGTCCACGAGTTACAACAGCGGGAACGTCTGGCCAGCGAGGAACGGGACATCACCATCGACCTGCTTCGCCTGCTCAACAGCCAGAATAACCTTCATGCACTCCTTGAAGACGTAACTCACCTGCTTCGGCACTGGTCGGGTTGCCCGGCTGTCGGGATCCGCCTCCGGACCGAAAACGGTTACCCCTATTATGAAACCAGGGGGATTGGGGAGGACTTTTTCACACAGGCCGCCGATCTATGCGGCAGTAACACCTGTGAGAAGGGTGGCATATCGGAGGATGAAAACCACAGCTGTTTCTGCGAGCGTGTTATAAGCGGGAACGTTGCCCCAGAATCCGGGTGCTGGACGGACTACGGCTCCTTTTACACGGGCAATCTGGAACAATATTGTACTCCCGATGATACTGGCGAACAGCAGCGGGCATGCCCCCGATTGTGCCGCCGGGCCGGATACAGCTCCGTCGCTCTCATACCCCTCCGCCACGCCGGGGACACGCTCGGGCTGATCCAGTTGAACAGCCAACAGGAAAATGTCTGGTCGGAGGACAGAATTGATCTGCTCGAACGATTGGCCTCCGCCCTCACGGTGGGACTGAAACACCGGCGCGCCGCGGGCGAGCTTGCCCGGAATGAAGAGCAGCTCGAGGCTATAATGGACAGTATCCCCTTCGTTGTTATGCTGATCGATGACAGCTGGAAGATACGGCATATCAACGGCTCCACGGAAAGCTACGTCGGGAAAACCCCGGCGGAACTGATGGGTGTTGAACCGGGAGAAACCCTCCGCTGTGTTGCGTCGGCGGAAACGTCGGAGGGCTGCCAGCGGACCGAAGACTGCACGACCTGCCGGATACGAAAGGCAATCGGCCATACTATGCGGCGCGGTGAGCCGGTCAGGGAGGCCGAGCAGGCAATCGAGATCCAGACCGAAGAGGATACGCTCACCCGGACCCTGTTATGCAACACCAATCCGTTACACTCGAACGACAGTCAGGATGTGCTCGTCGTGTTGGACGACATCACGGAACGAAAGCGCGCCGAGCGCCGCCTGCGGAACCAGGAGGTTCTGGAACGCCTGATCATCAAAATTTCCACCGGCTTCATCTCCGTCGAATACGAAGATGTCGATGAGTATATCGACTGGGCTCTCGGCAAAATTGGCACATTTGCTGAGGTGGGTCGGAGCTATATATTCGAGATCGATCAGCAGAACAACGTGATGAGCAACACATATGAGTGGTGCGCTGAGGGCGTCCGCTCACAGAAATCTCGCCTTCAGAACGTGGATCCGGCCCGGTTCCCGGAATTTATTGAGGATTTAGAGCGGCATGAGAACATCGTTATCCCGGATGTGGAGGCGCTCAGTGAGAGACGGGCAGAGCTGAAGGCGGAACTGCTGGAACAGAATGTGAAAAGCCTCGTCGCTTTACCGATGTTCGTAAGCGGTGAACTGCATGGGTTTGTTGGACTGGACTGGGTATCTGCACCCCATGAGTGTTCGGAGAGCGTGATTTCTCTTCTCCGGGTCGCCAGCGGGGCCTTCGCAAGTGCCCTGGAGAGGAAAAAACGTGAGGGAGAACTCAAACGCACACTTGACCAGTTGCAGTCCACTCAACAGCAGCTCATTGCACAGGAGCGACAGCGGGCGCTCACCACCATGGCCAGCGGCATCGCCCATGATTTTAATAATTCTCTGATGTCGATCATGGGATTTGCCGATCTCCTACTCGACAAAGCCCAAAATGACGAGTCTCAAACCCGCTTAAGCGAGGAACAGCACTTCCTGGAGATGATTCTCACCAGTGCCAGAGACGCAGCTGCAACTGTCCGGCGGATGCGGAAGTTTTATCGCCCACGCGACTCCGAGGAGTATACCCGGCTGGACCTCAATGAAATAATCAGAGAAAGCGTTTCACTCTCGACGCCCAAATGGAAACAGCAGGCGGAGGCAAGTGGACGGAACATATCGGTGGAAACGAATCCGGGGGATATCGGACCGATACGGGGGAATGAATCTGAACTCCATGAACTGATCACCAATCTGATCTTCAACTCCGTGGACGCAATTAATACTGAGGGGCAGATTTCGGTCACGACCCGCCAGGGGGAGGACAGGGTGATTCTCGAAGTGCAGGACGATGGCAATGGGATGGATCAGAAAACGCTCGACAGGTGTCTTGATCCCTTCTACACCACCAAGGGGCTGGAGGGAACCGGCCTGGGTCTCTCCACAGTGAATGGGATAGTCCAGCGACACGAGGGCGAAATAACCATCAACAGTGAACTGGACAGGGGCACTCTGGTGCAGATCACCTTCCCCCGGGCATGCCCGAACACTGAGGACGAGACCGAACAGCACGAGGTGTATGATGTCCAATCAGCTCGGTATAAGATACTTGTCGCCGAGGATCAGGAGGAGCAACGCCGCGTCATCACGGATCTCCTCGATGGCCTGGGACATACTGTGATCGCCTCTGAAAACGGAAATGAAGCACTGGAAAGCTTTTATAATGGATGGTTTGACCTCGTTCTGCTGGATCGAGCAATGCCGAAGATGAATGGGGACCGGCTGGCCCGACTGATCAAGGACGAGGTCCCGGACAAACCGGTTATAATGCTCACGGGATTCGGTGACATTATGGATGTAACGGATGAACACCCCGAGGCGGTGGATCTTATCATCTCCAAACCCGTGGGAACCGAAAAACTGAAGGATGCTATCAAGAGGGTTATGCAGTGACCTGTGGGGCGGAGCCCATACCATCTTTGTGGGGCAGGGGCCGTTTGAAACCCGGGACCGGGACTGGAGCAAAAATAAAAGATTAACCCGCATTTCACAAACCTCAACCCCTAATTGTCCTAAATGCAACTTCAGCAAAGGGGAATCGCGACGGCATAGGGGCAGGTTTATAACAACAGGGTGTTTAACAGTACCGACAACACCGGTTTGGTCTACGACCGAGCCGTCAGCACGCCAT
>JBKHGK010000013.1:0-13887 GCA_046539705.1 Candidatus Brocadiia bacterium
GTATCCCGCTCATGAGCGGGATACCCGCCTTTGACTGTTCTCATATCTGGCGCACGGACGACTCGTGAAATATGCGGGATAGGGCGGAGGACTTTCTGAGTGCAGGTATGAGGGGATTTTCCCCCTGTTGTTGCCTTAAATTGTCTTTTTGATCACGGGAGGAAATGATGAAATATCGACGACTCGGGCGGACGGACATGACGGTGTCGGTGGTGGGCGTTGGCACGTGGCAGTTTGGTGGCAACTGGGGCAAAGAGTTCACCCAGGACGAGGTTGATGCCATGCTGTCACGCGCGAAAGAGCTCGGCATCAACCTGCTGGACACGGCGGCGTGTTATGGAGGCGACCATGTGAGTGAGGACTTCATCGGTCGGTTCATGGAAAACGACGATCGCGACGATTGGGTGATCGCGAGCAAGTTCGGCCACAAACCCGGCTGGCAGCCGGAGCAGGTGCGCCAGACCATTGGTGATTCATTGGAGGCGCTGCGCACGGATTACATCGACCTCATGCAGTTCCATTCCGGTTCGGATGAACAGTTTGATACGCCCGGACTCTGGGAGATGCTGGCGGAGGAGGTCGAAAGCGGTCGCGTCCGCCATCTCGGGATATCGGTCAGTAGCGGGATTGAGTATCGGTATCAGATCAGCCGCGCCACCGACGTCGGTGCGTCGACGATTCAGATCATCTACAACCGACTGGATCGGCGTCCGGAGGAGGAGGCATTTGAGCTGTGCCGTCAGCAGGACCTCGGCGTTCTGGCTCGCGTTCCGCTGGCCAGTGGATTCCTCAGCGGCAAGTACGACACGGATTCCGAATTTCCCGACAACGACGTGCGATCGAACCGTGAGCGGGAACAGATCCGTCGGACCGTGGAGCAGGTGCAGAAGATTCGGGAACAGGAGGTCCCCCAGGACCTGGACATGGCCCAGTGGGCCCTTGGGTGGTGTCTGAAAAATTCCGCCGTCACCTGCGTGATTCCCGGCTGCAAGAGCGTGGAGCAGGTGGAAAGTAACGCTGGCGCCGCCGACCTGGACATCGTCCCGGAGAACCATCCGCAGGCATGCTGATGGGGCGAGGATGAACTTCCGTGATCAGTCCATTATTCTTCTGGTCCGTGGTGAGGATGTGCAGGGTCGATTTTGATGCGTTATAATCTCGGCTCGCTCCGGTAAGAGGCGCGATAGTATTTGCGTAATGGGTTGTGGTGGATTATATATTAGAGAAATGATAGATACGTGTTACGGTAAGAATTTCTGATGGAGTGCAAGGAGGGCCAGGACGTTGCAAGAAGATGGGCGCATACTGGTGGCTGTGTTTGATAAAACGATCTACGTTAAACCGATGGGGCATGCAACCCAGGAAAATTGCTTGGGGTTGCCTGATTTCATAAAAGCCATGTTCCGGGAGGGTTGCAACAATGTGACCTTTGATTTGGAAAACTGCAACGCAATGGACAGCACGTTCCTGGGCGTTGTGGCCTCCGCCGGAATGGCCTGTTCCAACCAGCAGGGGAAAGGCGTGCTTGTTGTGAATGCGGACCAGTCGGCCCGGCAAGAGTTTGAGATGATTGGCCTGACGCCGGTGCTGGCTTTCAGGGACGAACCGTGCGAACCCCCGCCGGAACTGGAGCTATCTCACATTGATTTCTGCCATCTTCCGAATGATGAACGGGAACGGATCAAGACGATCAAAGAAATGCATGAAGAGCTCATAGAGTTGAACGAACGTAACCGGCAGAATTTTCAGGGTTTTATCGATATACTTGACGAGGAATTGCAGGAGGGATAAGGGACTATGCTGGACATAAAGCTGGCGATGTGCAATGAGTTCTGTGAAGGTTGGAGTTTTGAGGATGCCTGCGCTCTGGCGGCTGATGCCGGGTATGAGGGTATTGAGATAGCGCCGTTCACGATAAAGGAGTCCGTTGAGGAGATTACGCAGGAGGAGCAGGAGAGGGTACGGCAGATTGCTGGCTCGGAAGGCCTGGAGGTGGCCGGGTTGCACTGGCTGCTGGCCTCGCCTGAAGGGCTTTATCTGACCCATCCGGACAATGAAGTTCGTGAGTGGACGCAGGATTACCTCCGGGCGGAAATAGACTTCTGTGCCTCCATCGGGGGGGACAGGTTGATATTGGGGTCCCCGGATCAGCGTAATGTGCTTGAGGATGATAGCTATGAGGCGGCGTGGGATAGGGCTGTGGAGGTGTTTTCGGAGCTGGCACCTCACGCGGAGGAACGAGGTGTGATTCTGTGTATAGAACCCCTGGCACCGGCGGAAACCAATTTCATCACAAGCGCGGCGGATGCCCGGCGGATGGTCGATGCCGTGGATCATCCGGGGTTTAAGATGATGCTGGATGTCAAAGCAATGTGCGGTGACGTGGAACCGATTCCGGACATTATCCGGAAGTCGGCCGGCTACGTTGAACATTTCCACGCCAACGACGAATCACTGGGAGGCCCTGGCTCGGGGCAAACGGACTTTGAGCCTATAGTGCAGGCCTTGGACGACATTGATTATGCCGGCTGGGTGTCGGTGGAGGTCTTTGATTTCTCCCCCGGCGCGGAGGCGATAGCGCGCGAAAGCATCTGTTATCTGCAGGACGTTTTCCAGGGATAAATGCTGGCGGAACGTGGATGTTTTTATTCGAAAAATATTGACAGCGCAAAGGAGTACGCGATGACAGAACTCAATTTTGAAGTAAGTGCGGGTAAACGTCCCGTATCGTTTTGTCCGGTCAGTGTTGAGGTGGAAGAGTCAGCAGAAGATCTGAAGGAGCGGGCCCTTATTGATCAGCAGCGGGGGACGCCGATCCCCTTCCAGGTGGAGGATATGGGGGAGGATGGCGCCAGAGTGCACTGGATCATCGATCGAATGGCGGCCGGTCAAAAACGCGAATTTACCGTTTCGGCCCGTCACGCCCCGGTTGACGGCCCGGTGGTTGCAGTGCAGGATGAGGGGGACAGGATGAGGGTGAAAGCCGGCGGGGAAATCCTTACCAATTATCACTACGGAGATCAGGTGCCACGGCCCTGTCTTTACCCGGTTATTGGTCCCTACGGGGATGGGGTGACGCGGGCATATCCCATGGAAATCGTGGAAGACGATCACACGGATCACCCCCATCACAGGTCTGTATGGTCGGCCTGGGGAGATGTGAACGGGTCCGATAACTGGAGCGAGGAGGACCATGCCGGGACTGTGGAGCATTCGGGTTTTCGCAGCTATGGGGGAGGACACGTCTATGGCTGGATTGAAAGCGCCAACGACTGGTTGGATGTGGAGGGCCAGAAACTCATGGAGGACCGTATGGTCTGGCGTTTCTACAATCTTCCGGGAGGCAGCCGGCTGATGGAACTGGAGATTGAGTTCCTCGCCAGTGAAGGCGATGTGCTGTTTGGCGACACCAAGGAAGGTGGAATATGTTCTGTGCGCGTATCTGCTCCGATGGAGGTCGACCGGGGGGGACGCATAGAGAACGGGTATGGTGGCATAGATGAGCCGGAAACCTGGGGCAAGCGAGCTCCCTGGTGTGATTACAGCGGGATCGTGAACGGGAACAGAGTGGGCATCTCCGTGTTCGATCACCCCGACAACCTGAGGTATCCCACCTACTGGCACGTAAGGAATTACGGCCTGATGACAGCAAACCCCTTCGGACTGTCCTATTTCCTTGATTCCGAAAACGCTGACGGTTCGTATACACTGCCGGAAGGGGAATCTCTGGAATTCAGGTATGCAATCTACATCCACGCCGGTGACGCCGGTGAGGGGGAGGTTGGAAGCAGATATCTCGATTGGATTTATCCCCCCGGGATAGAGGTTCAGTAGGAGACGAATATGGAAAACACGAGGCAGATACTCAAACTTGAACCTGCGTCGGTCCTGAAACCGTGGGGCATCACCCATGGGGAGGTTCGTGAATCAACGGGGATACAGGTGGGACTTGGTGAGCTCTGGCTGGCGTCGGCCCAGACGGGGCCGGGAAACTACGCCAGCGAAATATCAAATCCCGACCTCGAGCAGAATCTGGCCGAGCTGCTTTTCGACCTGTCCGAGAAGGGGGAATCCGCCCTGATTTCGGTGCTCGGGGAGTATGCGGTGCGGGTTCTTACGGAAACTCCCCACAGGGGAAAGACGGAGGCCTGGCACGTGAGAAAAGCTGAGGGCCGGGTGGGATTCGCCGCCGGCCCGAGAACGGAGAATCAGTGCCGGGAACTGGAGGAGCTGTTGACCGGCCCGGGGCTGAGCGCCCGGATTGAGGATTGGTCTCCGGAGGTCAGAGACCTTTTTGGTCTGATACAACCCGTTCAAGAGGGAGAAATCTACATGGTGCCGGCGGGAACCCTGCACACCATGTTCGGGATCGGAGAGGATAGCACGCTGATCGTTGACGAGATTCAACAGGGATACGGCACGAGCTGGCTGCCGACATTGTCCAAGATTTTGATGGTGCAGGACGATTTACTCAGTGTGCAGGTGCACCCGTCCGATTCAACGGTGGCGGCCGCCGCCAGGGGGGAGCTTGATATTGATCAGGATCTTGAGTCGAATCCGACGGTGAGAGTTTACGATTTTGGCCGACGGCCGGGGGAATATCCGGAGCTTGGTTTTCAGCTGGCCGATCCCGGCGAGGGTCTGCGGCTGGTGAATCCGGTTGCGATTCAGCCGACCAGCGGCGTCGATTATCGAATCATGGTGGCCAATGAATCTTTTGTGAAGGCGACCATTGATCTGGAGGCCGGCGTGAGATGGAAATGGGATCGGGACGCCGGAACATATCATGTACTGCACTGCTCGCAGGGCAGTGTGTCCCTGACTGCCGGTGGGGATGAAATATCATTGCAAAGAGGTGAGACGGTCTTTGTCCCGGCGTCGCTCGAGGATGAACTGGTGCTGGAAACCCGGGAGGGAGGCCAGTTGTCCGATGATTGCATGTGTTCTCCGGCGGAGCTGAAGGGATACCTGGCCGAACATGGTGCGGAGAAAACCGCGATAGAGGGGCTTTTCTCTCCACCCAAATGGTATGATTCACGGGGCTGACCGGCCGGGGGAAATGCAATATGGAGCACAAACGCAGCGCAGGCAAAGCACTCGAAGATCTTCGCCTGTACGCACTGGTGACGGAATCTCAGTGCCATCACCACTGGCGAAGTGTCGTGGAGGAACTTCTCGCCGGGGGAGTGGATGCCATACAGCTGCGGGAGAAAAACTGTAATGATCGGGAGTTGCTCCGCCGGGCGCGGATTGTACGGGAATTGACGCAGGAGAGCGACGCGCTGTTCGTGGTGAATGACCGCCCCGACGTGGCCGTGCTCAGTTCGGCCGACGGGGTTCATGTTGGACAGAAGGATCTGCCGGCCGAAGAGGTGAGGTCGCTTGTGGGTGATGGGATGGTTGTTGGTCTTTCCACCCATGACGAACAACAGTTGAGGGAGGCCTGTGAGGCGGGGGTTGATTACGCCGGTGTGGGGCCGGTGCATGCCACCGCCACCCGGGGATACGATAAGGGCGGCGGAACGGAACTGGTGAACAGATTGGCGGCCATGGCCAGCATGCCGACCGTTGCTATTGGGGGGATCACCCCGGATGAGGTCGGAGAACTGTTCGAGGCTGGTGTCCAGGCGATTGCCGTCTGTTCTGCACTATGCGCTGCCAGGAGCCCCCGGAAAGCCGCCGAAACATTTCGAACTCAGATAGAGAAGGCCACGCGGAAATGAACACAATGCCGGACATACTGCGGGAGATCTGTGAGGCGAAGCGTGCCGAAGTGGAAAAATTCACCCCGGAACAGGTCAAACGATTTGAGAAGCGCCTGAGGGCAGCCCCTCCCGTGAGGGACTTCCGAACCGCACTCAGTGCTCGGAGTGAAGTTGCCCTGATTGCCGAGGTGAAGAAGGCTTCTCCTTCGGCGGGAGTCATACGGGAAGATTTCAGTCCGGAGGCGATATCCCGGGCCTACCGGCAGGGTGGGGCGAGTTGCATCAGTGTGCTGACCGACCGGGAGTATTTTCAGGGCTGTATGAATTACCTGAAGAGGGTCCGGAAAACCGTTGATCTGCCGATTTTGCGGAAGGATTTTATACTGGACGAGGTCCAGATCCTGGAGGCTCGGGCCGGGGGCGCGGACTGTGTGCTGTTGATCGTTGCTGCTCTGCGGCCCGCCAGGCTTAAAAAACTTCTGATGAAAACGCGGGAACTGCAGATGGACGCTCTGGTCGAAGTCCATACGGCCGAAGAGCTTGAAGTCGCCTCGGATATGGGCGCCGATCTGATAGGTATCAATAACAGGGACCTGCACACGTTCGAGGTGGATCTGGGTACCACCCGGGATCTGGCGTCGGAGGCGGGAGAAGAGGTGGTGCTGGTCTCGGAAAGTGGGATCGAAACTCGGGATGACGTTTTACAGCTGAAACAGGCCGGTGTGGATGCCATACTGGTTGGAGAATCCCTCATGCGATCTGAGAATATCGTCGAGACGGTGGACGAACTCAGTGATGTCTGATATGGCCCGTGGTGATTGTTCCGGGGTCAATGTCCATATCCGTGTGGGGTTCTGCGCCGACTTATCGGTAGAACCCGAGCGATCGGATTTTTTCTCTGACTTGCGGATGATAGAAAGTGACTGATACGAGCGAGGACACTCTCAGAGGCACTGTCGTGAATGTGGCATCGGTCGCCTGCACCGTTGATACTCCGGAGGGGGAGTTGACCTGTGCTGCCCGCGGGCGCCTGACCGAGCGGGAAACCGACGAGAGGAATCCGGTGACAGTGGGCGACAGGGTGATTGTTGAAAAGACGGATGAAGGGGAAGGGGTGGTCACCGAGCGCCTGCCCCGCCGAAGTCGCCTGGTGCGAACCAGTCCACAGAATCCGCGACAAAAGCATGTGATTGTTGCCAATCTGGACCAGGTGGTTATTGTGGTTGCTGTCAGACAACCGCCGCTGAACGTGGGCATCATCGATCGCTACGTCATTGCTGCACTTTACGGTGGGATGGAACCCGTCATCTGCGTCAATAAGATCGACCTCGCCGGGAAGGAGGCAGAGTATGAGCAGGTGGCCGAGCTTTACAGGGATCTGGATTACCCTGTGGTTCTGACCAGCGCGAAGACCGGAGAGGGGTTGGAAGACCTGAAAGACAAGCTGGCGGGGAAAAGTTCTGTCTTCGCGGGGCACAGCGGTGTGGGGAAATCATCACTTCTCAACGCCATTCAGCCCGGACTGGAGTTGCGAACGGCGCCGCTGGGGTGGAAGGGGAAACACTGCACCTCGGCGGTTAATCTGCTCAAAGTGGGCGGGGACGCCTATGTTGCGGACACACCGGGCATCAGGGAGTTGAGCCCGTGGGATATTGACAGGCACGAAGTTCAGCAGTTTTTTCCGGAGATATGGGAGAAGTCCTCGGAGTGCAAGATGCCGGATTGCACTCACATGCATGAACCCCGCTGCGCCGTGCTGGAGGCCGTGGATGAGGGGGAGATTGATCCACGACGTTACGACAGTTACACGAGTATCGTCGAAACAGTCGTCCAGCTGACCGAGCCGAGGGAGACGGACGTGGAACAGCCGCGGGAGCAGGTCAGCCAGAAAAAACGTGAGCCCAGCCGCCGGACTCGCAAACAAAAGCTGGAAGAACGCTTCGAGGAGGAGATCGAAAATTACTATCGACGACGCGGGGACGAAAATGATTCTGCTGGGTGATTGGGCAGGGTGGTGACGCTATCCCGTATATTTCAGTGTGCCGACCTCAATCTGTCGATAATCTGCCGGTTTGCGGAGGGCATGGGGAATTCCTCGATACGCGCCAGTTCCACCCACCTGTGTTTGCAGTCCTCCGGCAGTTCCTCGTCCGTGACACACATGAACGCGTGAAGAGTTACCCTGAAGCGGGTGTAATAATGAACAAATGAGGTGAGTTTGTCGCGGACCTGACAATTGACGGCAAGTTCCTCGCGCACTTCCCGGCGGACCGCTTCACCGGCCGTTTCGCCGGCCTCGACTTTTCCTCCCGGAAACTCCCACATCCCGCCGAACAGGCCGTCACTGGGGCGCTTCTGTATGTATATCCGTGAGACGTTCCGAAAGATGGCAACTGCCGTATCGATCTTTTCCACGTCTTTGCGCCGGCGCTCGGGGATATCCTCCTGGAGTCCTTTCCTGTAGCCCAGACACAGATCGGTCGCAAAACAGTGTCCACAATCCGGGCCCGATGGTCGGCATACCAGACTTCCGAAATCCATCAGCGCCTGGTTGAAACGGGATGATTCACCGGCCGGGAGAATCTCGGCGGCGAGATTCTGGACCTTTTTCCGGACGGCCGTCTTGGTGGCTCTGCCCCGGATCGCCCGCAGCCGCATGAAGACACGGCACAGATTCGCGTCAACTGCCACTTCATCGGCCCCGAACGCCAGGCTCCGTATGGCGGCACCGATATATGGTCCGACGCCCGGCAGGTCCAGCAGGGCTTTACGGTCGCGCGGTATGCGGCCGTCGTGATTCTCCACAATCCGCTGCGCGGCGGCGTGTATTCGCGTGGCCCGCTGATAGTAGCCCAATCCCTCCCACTCCGCGAGAATTTCCCTTTCCGAGGCTCCGGCCACGGCCTCCAGTGTGGGGAAATGTTCCATCCACTGCTCAAAACGACCTGCCACAGCAGGGACAGTGGTCTGCTGAAGCATCACTTCGGAAACCCAGACCTCGTAGGGGCTCGGGTCACAGCGCCAGGGCAGTTGCCTGCGGTTTTCCGCATACCAATCAAAGAGGCGATCCACGAACGTGTTCATCTCTGGCATATTCATTTCCACGCCATCCTGGAAGGGCAGATGATCAGTGGTACCCTCCTGCGATGATATAGCGCAACACCCGCAGCACGACGAAGGCGGCGAGCGGGGCGAGGTCAATGCCGTGGATCAACGGGATGTATCGCCGAAGGGGCCGGAGAACCGGTTCGGTGGCACGACGGAGAAGATCGTAGAACGCGTTTCGTCGCGCGTGGGGGGGAAGCCATGAAAAAACCACCCGTACGAAGAGAATGAAGGAGTAAATATCAATGCCTGAAGTTATGACCCGGAGCAATCTGTGAAACATGGTTAAAAATCGAGTGAGAGAAAGGAAAAGGATTGAGAGGTTCTTGTGGAAAAGCCGGCCGTCGTCCCCCGGCTCAGAGCATATTTCTTCGGCGGACACGGGACCTGGCTTCCTCACGGTATTATACGGTTTATTTGCCCCTGCGTCACGCCGAGCCGCGTGTGAGGGCTTCGGTTGATAAGATTGTTTTCGTCCACTTTGGCGAGTGCGGTTTACTCCAATCAGGGAGCTATTTATTGCGGACATTATCCGTGGGGCATACAATATTGGGAGATCGGGAGCCGGCGCAGTGTTATCGGAAATTTCTGGTATGGAGAAGGAGGAGGATCGGGATGTTGCTGACGTTTCTTGTATCGCTTCTGATTATCTACATCCCGGCCGCGTCCAGTGTGGGGGTGCACCCGACATTTCTGACTCCTCTGGGGGTCGCCGGGCTTGTGCTGATAAATGGCATTGCCTGCTGGATGGGGACGAAGACCGCTCTGCGTGGGGGGGCGGATGCGGCCGGAGAGCTGCGGGCATTCAAGATATTCAAGCTCCTCAAAATGGGTGTGGTGTCTTTCGTTTTTATTGCCGTTTTCGCCCTGAACTGGCCGGCGTATGTCTGGACTCTGATGGGCATCAGAGGGGAGGCTGTGCCCGTTTTGCCTCTGGTCGCGGATGTTATCGTGGTGTTGCCGGTCCTCTGTATGATCATCACGGCAATGGCATTCCGGTACCGCTATCAGCGCGTGAAAAAGGGGCGGAGGTTGGACGTTTCAAGCATGATCCAGTACCTGGTGGTCAGGGTTCGAACTGAGCTGGCAATACTGGTGGTACCATGGTTGTTGATCATACTGTTTTCCGACCTGACGGCCATCATCTGGAGTGAATCGCCATATTTCAGTTCGATTGACTCAGCGGTCTCGCTTGGGTTGCTCGGGGGACTTATAGTACTGGGTCCGTCTGCTTTACAGTATGTATGGGATACTTCGTCGTTGCCCGATGGGTCGCTCCGGGATAGGCTGGAGACGCTCGCCGAGCGGGAGGGTTTCGGCTACAGAGATATCAGGTTATGGGATACCGACAGACATATTCCGAATGCCGCTGTGATCGGTCCGTTTGCCCCGTTCAGATACGTGTTGATGACCGACGCGTTGCTGGCCAATTGCACCGAGCGGGAGGTGGAGGGCATATTCGCCCACGAGGTGGGCCATATACGGAAGCATCACATGCGGACGTATGCGATGGCCGCACTCACTTACGTTGCGCTTTCGATCAACTGGCTGGCTCTTCTGGACGTTATGGGGGCTATAGGGCCGGTCGATTCGATGCTGGCGTCGGAGATCCAGGAGGGTCACGGGGTGGCGCTTCTGCTCTTTACCGTCTTTTACTGGGTTGTCGTCTTCGGCTACATCTCCCGGAGGTTTGAGCAACAGGCGGACCTGTTTGCCGTCCAGGCCTGTGAGAACCCGGAGTCGTTCATAAACGCACTGCGCAAACTGTCAACACTGAGTGGGCGGCCGGGAATGGCCGGCTCCTGGCGGCATTTCAGCATCGCACGACGGGTCCAGTTCCTGCGGGAGGCGCTGGATAATCCGAGGATTGGAGAACGTCTCCAGAGACGTGTGGGCTATATCAAGAAAGCTATAATGGTCGTGTTCACCTTATCCGTGGCCGGCGTGCTTCTGATGCTGGGTTAGCCGGTTCTTTTGGCCGTTTGTGGGGTTGTATCATATGTATATTCCCTCCGCTTATATCTCTGTCCGTGAAGCGGGATCCACTTTTGTTCGATGACTTTGCAGAATAATTGGGCTCTGAGGTTTGTGAAATATCCGGTTTTATCCTGAAAACCCCAACAACCGGTCGCCGGGGGGCGGTGCCCCTCCGGCGGGGAATCCGATATCATTGGGGCTTCATCGAAAAGTGTCACGCATTAACAATCATGCGAGGTGACTGCCATTGTCGCGCGTTTTACACGCATTATCAGCATATTCCCGTGTGCTTGCCTGTATGGCTCTTGCCGTCATACTCCCGGCCTGCGGGGTGACGGACGGGCAAGGTGATTCGGGGGTGCAGTATCCGGGGCAGCCCGAGCTGTCTCTGGCTTCCAGCACGAGAGTTCGCCGGATGTGGCCGGGCGAACAGAATCATCGTGAAGGGATGGTCGAGGCCAGAAACAACGACCTTCTGCTGGAGAATGCGTTCGTCTCCTTTGTCATCGGATCCGCCAACCGCCGTTATCCCGCCCCTTTTTCCGCCGGAGCCGTTCTGGATGCGAGATTGCAGGGTGATGAAGGTGCTCTGGGGGCGTTTGTGCCTGATCCAGGTGGGAAGGAGGGCTGGGGGGCGGTGTGCCGGTCAGTTCAGGTAACGCAATGGGGAGGAGAGGAACGCGCCGCAGCGGTCAGGGTGAAGGGACGGTTGGTCGGAAGCAGAGGAGGGGAATATGTGACGGAGTACGTCCTCAGGCCGGGACGAAAGTGGCTGGAGGTGACCACCACAGTTGAGAATAATTCCGACGGGTCCACGGTGACGACGAGAACGGAGGATGTGTTATTCCCGGGCGATATGGAACGGTTTGCCGAGGGCATTGGGTTGCATCCGGACGGGAAAAAGGGCGAAAGTCGCTGGATGGGGCTGTTGAGGAACAGAACAGCTCTTATGGTGGAACCAACGGAGGAAAGCGGGGTTCGGGGTGTTCATGCCGGCGGTCATTCCCGGCTTCAGTGGCCCCGGACGACCATTTCCGCCGGGGAGAAGTTCACATATCGCCGGCGAGTGAGGGTCGGAGGCACAGCTTTGCCTCTGCGCCCGGCTGATGGAACGAGGTCCGCCTCGGGCACGGACAAGGACGATTCCGACGACGCAGAGGAGGCGGAGGAAACTGAAGAGACGGAAGGGGACCAGGAGAGGGATCGCGCAACAGAAAAATGGAGCAAAGTAGACGTGGAGATTGTCGATCAGTCCACCGGGGCCGGCATCAGAGATGCCTGTGTGGAATTTATCGACAGGCAAAGCGGTCCGGCCGGCGTTGCTCAAACGGATACCCGGGGGCGTGCACGTCTGAACGTCCCGCCCGGCAAATATGAGGTGGTGTGCCATGCGGCGGGACGGGCCCCATCCCGTGTTCGTCAGAAAATTGCGTCCGGACGTAGATACGAATATGAGTTTGGCATGAAGCCGGGTGTACGGGTAAACGTGCGGGTCAAGGAATTGGTGAATGGGGAAACGCTGCCCGCCGGTGCACGGATAACGTTGCGGCATACAGGGAGCGACGGCGCCTCGTTTTATGATGTCCCGGACACGAGTAACCTGACGCCGGGCCGTGTCTTTCTGGTCCCAGAATCCGGTGAGCTGACCGTCCCCCTGCCGGACGCGGGAGGTGACTGGATAATGGTAGCATCGAAAGGCCCCCTGTACAGCATGGCGGCAAGACAGCTTGAGGCCCTCCAAACGAGCAAAGACATGGAAGTGGAGTTTGTGCTGCGCCGTGTGATTAACTCGGAAAGGCATGTCACGTGCGATTTTGTGCAGCATACCAACATTGGGCCCGGGGCCTCCGTTTCGCCCGCGAATCGACGTCTGATGAACCAGTGTGAAGGTGTTGATCTGGGTGTGGTGGCGTCCTCCGGTGCACTTCGGAACCCGGCGGGCCGCGACATTAAAAACGGCCTTTTGCCCGCGCTCCTGGTGTCCACCCCTGTGACGGGGGAGCTGCTGCTTGTGGGAGACATGCCGGACTCGGGGCGCGCCCCGCGGGACAGAGATCTTCTCCTCCCTCCCTGGAAGGGAAAGGTTAAAGGGACAGCAGCTGACGAATCGGGGGATGTACCGGGGCCGCTGTGGGTTGTCGGCATGCAGACAGCTGAGGGTAAAGCATCCGGAAGGTCACCGATCCCGGGTGAATGGGGGGAGGATGCGGGCGAGGTGTTCGACTCGGCGCGCGGAGCGCTGGACGGTGCCATGATTGCGCTTAAAGATCCGCTACGGTCTGAACGTGGTTATTTCGAACGTCTGCCGCTGCTTCCGCACGCACGGCGGCCGGCTGGATATTCGGGGAATTACGATGCATTACTGGTGGGGCCGGGCGAGGTGAGGGAGGTGCTGCCGTACTGGTTTACCATACTTAACAGGGGGGAGAAGATCCGTTTGGTTGCGGGAAGTGATTCGCGTCATTCGAAAGATGCGCGTTTAATGGCGGCGCGAACTTACCTGCTGGACAAAACCAACACCGATTCCCCGATCACTATGGTGCGGGATTATCGGGATGAGGACGTTGCCGGGCCCGTTTTCGTGAGTACGGGCCCCTTTTTGAAAGTTGACGTAAATGGCAAGCCTCCCGGGAGTGAGATTGCTCCGGTGGATGGAGAAGCGAAAGTTGCGGTTGAGGTGAGAGCGCCGCGGTGGATGGACGTGGACACGGTGACGGTGTATAAGAATGGCCGTGAATATGCCTCCCCCGAAATTGAGCGTCGGGGTGAGCTGGTGTACGAAGAGGATCTGTGGGTCAACTGCGAAGCGGGTGACTGGATCGCTGTTTCTGCGTCCGGCAGTCAGGATATGGGACCGATTTATGTCGATCGCAACGGAGAGGGCGTCCGGCCTTTTGCCATCACCAATCCTGTGTGGATTGAGGAATGAACAAGAACGGATATGTTGCACGAGTAAAGCATACGCGGAACCCTGTGATCTGAATGCGTGTTTCGGGGGAAAGGACTGACCATTGAAGGGGATAACCCCGTATATTTCACGAGTCGCGACTCGTGAAATATACGGATTATCCCTGTTGTGGACAGACCTGAGGCCGGAAGG
>JBKHGK010000014.1:0-13324 GCA_046539705.1 Candidatus Brocadiia bacterium
CGGATCACCGTCAGACCGATAACCGATCAGTGCCTGAAAACCGCACTGAAGACGAATAAACTCAGAACTCAGAACTTAGAACTTAGAACTCAGAACTTAGAACTCAAAAACACCCGCATTACAGCACGGCGCTGCCCGGTTCCACGGGTTCATCCACGGTCAGTATTATTACTCGGTCGTCGTTTTCCTGTGCGGCCAGGAGCATGCCTTCGCTTTCGATGCCCCTGAGACGAGTCGGTTCGAGGTTGGTGACGACCACGATATGTTTTCCTTCAAGTTCGTCCGGTTCATAGTAGGGTTTCAATCCTGCGACGAGAGTTCTTGGATCCTCTTCCCCCAAGTCGACCCGCACGATCTGAAGTTTATCAGCGTCCGGATGATCCTCCACGGAAAGAACCTTGCCAATCTTCATTTCAACTTCTTGGAATTCCTGAAAGCTGATCATAAGCGTTATCTCCTCTCTGGTTGCAGTGACCCGGTTATTCGCTGTCTTTGAAGCGCGAAGTGGCATCCTTGCATGCTGCCTCAACATCCCGTATCGCGGCCTTTATGCCGGATGAAATGTCTTTCAGTGCCGTGCCCCCATTCTGGCGCGCCCTTTTGATCTTATCACGGGCCTCTTTGATTTTGCGTTGCAGACGTTCTTTCTTGACTCTGAAGTCGGCCTTTGTCTTTTCGCCCTTTGCCTCTGCTCGTGCGGACAGCGCGTCCAGTTCCGCTCGTAGTTCTTTGAGTCTTTTTTCCATTGTTTCCATCTCCATGATCCGTTTCCCCTTTGTGAAGTATGCACATTTCCTGAACCACCTTATATCTTGCATAAAATGACGCTGCATGTCCAGCGGGCGGTATGGATGTAAGCGGGATGTCCATAGTTTCCACTTGGATACCGGGGATAAATGTG
Organism: Candidatus Brocadiia bacterium; assembly: GCA_046539705.1. Classification (GTDB taxonomy): domain Bacteria; phylum Planctomycetota; class Brocadiia; order SM23-32; family SM23-32; genus CAZXYF01. Next base: position 902 of record JBKHGK010000014.1, read on the forward strand.
ATCGGTTGCTACGTGTACAGTGATGCAGTAGGATGCCCGGACGAGGACATTGACTCAGTGGGGGCTGTGCGATTGAGCGATTTACTGTCCGCGGCTCTGAGAATATCGACGAAGAAAAGCCAGAGGAAATCGAATGAACGAGAATAGCGATTTTTATACTTTGCCGGATTTCATCGTTGAACCGGATTTTGCCAATCTGCAGTCGGTACTGGAGAAGGATCTACCGTCCCGACCGACACTGTTTGAGTTTTTCCTCAATGAGCCACTTTATGAGCGGCTTGCTGGCCGCCCCTGTCCACCGGCAGAAGATCAACTGAAGCATCTGAGGTGGCTTTTAACAGCATTCACCAATGCCGGTTATGATTACGTGACCTATCAGGGGTCGCGGCTCGGGTTTCCTAAGGGGGATGGGGAGCTTGGAGGTTTTCGTCAGGAGGGCATAACCTGTGTTCATGATCGTGAATCGTTCAATCAGTACCCCTGGCCCGACCCGGATGATTATGATTACGGGGTCCTGGAGAGAATTGAGCCGGACCTTCCTGAGAATGCAAAAGTGATCGTACCGGGGCCGGGAGGAGTGTTTGAGAACGCCATATCACTGGTGGGGTTTGAGAATCTGGCAGTGCTGATGGCCAGCGATGCGGAGTTGGTGGACGATATTTTTGAGTCGATCGGCTCTGTCCTGGTCCGTCATTATGAGCTGGCAGCGCGGCACGATAGCGTGGGAGCGTGCATAGCGAACGATGACTGGGGGTTCAAAACGCAGACCATGGTCTCACCCGAATCTCTGCGACGATATGTTATCCCGTGGCATAGACGGATAGTGGAGACAATTCATGCTGCCGGGAAACCGGCCATACTCCATTCATGCGGAAAACTGGACCGGGTTTATCCCGATATCATCAGCGATATCGGTTATGATGCCAAGCATTCCTATGAAGATGCCATTCAGCCGGTCGAAGAGGCCTACGAAGAACTGCATGAGGACATCGCCGTGCTGGGGGGGATTGACGTGGATTACGTATGCCGGAAACAGCCAGGAGAGATTTATGAACGGAGCCGGGCGATGCTGGAACGTGCTTCTGACCGGGGTGGATATGCGCTTGGCACCGGTAATAGCGTTCCCGATTACGTCCCCGATGAACACTATTTCGCCATGATCACCGCCGCGCTGGAGGCGCGGTAGAGTAGATGTGTTCGCCATGGCGCACTGATAGCCGCTGATAGCGGCTCGGGGCTCATGTCCTTCTGGTCCACCGGTGGAGCCAGTGATCGGTTCTGGTTTCGCGAGCCATATTTTTCCAGTCGGTGCCGGTGGCGGTGCGTTCCTCAATGTAAGTGCGCAGGACCCGGAGCCTGTCGGAGAGGGTAATTGTATTTCGGGAGGCGGGCCATTTGAGAATCGACCGGTCAAGGCGTCGGAGGTTGGGGAGTCCGTCTTTTATGGGAACGTGTTGCTGGAGCCGGGCCTTCTTGAAGTCCACGATGGCGCTTTCCGGCGGAGATTCGCGCGTTTTGACCAGAACATTTTTCAAATTGAGGTCGTCGTGGTAGATCCCGATCTCGTGCATGCGGGCGATGGTTCTGCCGATGTCTTTGGCCAGCGCAAATCGCGACGGGGGGGCGATCTGGGGGCCATGCTTATTGCAGTACTCCAGGAGGTTGAGCGCGGACGGTATCTCGCGGGTGAGGTAATATCCCCGTCTCAGCGGGCCGGGTCCCCGGGAGATCCGGAGGGCGACCGGTCGGCTCGTGGACAGCCCCCGCTGGCGGGCATGATGAGCGATCCTCAATTCTCCACGCATCTGTTTGTCGGAAAGAAATGCCGTGCCGAAGAGCGGGGCGAGCAGCCCCCCATGGGCGTACTGTCGGACAATGAGAGCGCTCTCGGCCCATGATGGAGACCAACGCCAGACGGTCCGTCTGCCGGAAGCACGGGATTCGGTGCCGGGGATATCCCGGAGCTGCCCGGGGAGTCTGATAAGAGACGGGAGGGAGTCCGCGGGCACCAGTGTCGGATCGTACCAGAGACAAATATCGTCACGTTCGATATGCTCAAACGTTGACGAAAACTGCGGAGGTATGGTTGAACCGTCATTCATGGGATTGTCTGGCCGTGAGTGGCGTCCGGTGATGAACGGAGCTCATACCGATGTGAATGCGATTGCGGGGATACCTCACCGGTGGCAAATCTCCGGGGCCATCATTCCGCGGGTTTAACACATCGGAAGCCAAGGCGATTACTTTTGTGATCCGGTTTGACCGGGAATCGGAAAGTGGCGCGGGTCGGTATCTCCTGTATGTGATGTTGAGCCCAGTCCCCCCCGCGCAGAACGAGGTGGTCGCTACCGTAAGGAGCCCGTTCATCATCAATATCCTGTCCGGGATACGGTTGGAATGTACTCCGGGTCCATTCCCAGACGTTTCCCGTCATGTCGAGTACTCCATATGGGCTTGCTCCGTCGGGGTATGAGCCAACCGGGGCCGGCCCGGCGTCGCTGCTGCGCATGTGATGTGCGGCGTCCTCACGGAACTCGTCGCCCCAGGGGAACTGGCGTCCGTCCTCCCCGCGCGCGGCCTTTTCCCACTGCGCCTCCGTGGGCAGTTCTTTGCCGGCCCATTCGGCGTAGGCCTCTGCATCCTCAAAGCTGACGCCCGTCACCGGCACTTCTTCTTTCCCGGACTCATACTGCTGGCCGGACCAGGCTTCGGGGGGAGTGTGATCGGTTGCGTCAATGAACTCCTTGTAATCTTCATTTGTGACCTCGGTTTTATCGATGTAGAAAGCATCGGTTGACGTCGTATGTGGGGGCGTCTCGCTTATAAAACCTTCCGCCTGCAAAATGATGTTCAGTTCGTCTTCGTTCTCGGTGATCTGCTCGGGGTAGAAGGACTGGAGGAAATCCTGAAGGTCGTCCCGGTTGCTGCCCATACGGAACGGGCCCTCCGGGATGAACACCATACCGTCAGGCGTTGTGTCATGGGCGTCAAGGGTCTTTGAGGCGCGGCTGGCCCAGGGCGTAAATGAGAAACGCTCCTGGACGTAAGTGAGTGAATCCTCAAACTCCTCCGGATTTCCGAGGCTGAGTTCATGCACTCCGGACCGATAATGGCATTCCGGCAGAAGCCGGAGGGCCTGACCGGCGCTTGTGGAGTCATCCCCGGTTCGTCTGAGAAGATTCTGCAGCTCGCGGATCGCACCCTCGTAGTCCTGATTCTCCAATGCTTCCTGTGCATCTTCCAGGCGGGTTTTGGCCGCTGACTCGTCGATCAGTTCCTGTTCACTCTCCGGCTGCAGTTCAAGAAGTTCCCGGACGGCCCGGAGTGTGTGCTGGCTATGCGGGTGTTCCCCGGTGAGTCTGGCAAAGTAGTCGCGGGCCGCCTGTTCATCCCCATTTGCCCTGGCGCCAGAATAAAGCCGGTACAGAACATCGGTCTTGAGCTCGGTGGCTTCCTGGCTCAGCTGATTTTCAGGGTGAAGTTCCTGGATGGACTGGAGCCGTTCGAGCGCGGCCTGAAGATCGCCCGAATCAACGAGTTCGCGGGCAATTTTCAGATGCAGGTCGGGCAATTCTCCGCGTGCCTCATCGGCCGCCCCGCTGTCGGGGTATTGATCGAGGAGGCGACCAAATATCTCCGCGGCGTTAGCCAGATCCTCCTCCTGTTGCCAGGCGATGAAGCCCTCATTGAGCAGTATATCCGGTTCCTTTTCGGCAAGGAGAGAGGCCTGATCCGAATCCGGGAAATCATCGCTTATGCGGCGGTACAGGGAGCGAGCCTCCTCATAGCGCCCGGAATCCATGCACTGTTCGGCCCGTGCGGCCAGGGCACCGGGCATTCGTTCGTTGGCCACCTCGACATACTCGCTGTCCTCCGGGGCAACATCAAGGGCTTTCTCGTAGTGCTCGATGGCGCCCTCGAAATCCTCGTCCTTCTCCAAAAATCGGGCCCATTCGCACTGAATCTGAGCACGCATGTTCCGGGCCCGGTCGGCGTAGACCGTTTCCGGGTATCTGTCCTCCACGCTGCGGAACTCGGCCTCGGCCATGTCGTAGCTTTCCTGCAGGCTGTAGCGTTCCTTCCAGTTCTCCATGGCGGATTCGTAGGCTTCCTGCGCATTGTGCCGTATTGCCTCCTGGCGTTCTTGCTCCTGGGCGTCGGTTTCATCGGATCCGTTTTCCTCCGCCTGTCGTTCGTCCCGTTCGGCCGATTCTGCATCATCGTCGTCGCTGCGGGCCACTTCCCGATCGTCCGGTTGAGTGGGGCGGGGGGGAGTCTGGCTCCTGTTGCTGTAGAGCGTGAAGAGCAGTGCGGCAAGGGCGAGGACCATGGCAAGTATATTGAGCAGGGCGGTCTTGCTCGGGCCTCGGCCGGCATTGTCCGGTTGGCCGACGTCGTATTCGCGAGCAAATGCAGAATCTGTTCCGGCCGGCACCTGGCTGACGTGTCCTGTTTTCAGCGTTTGGGCGCACCGATCAAAATCATCAACGACGCGGTGCACGGTCTCATAGCGATCGTCCGGTTCCCGCTCCAGACACCGGCATATGACTTTGGAGAGTTCCGGGGAGACTTCCGGATTGACGCTGCAGGGGGGAGTCAGAGGTGCCTCGCAGTTGGCGAACAGGTACCCCATGGGGTGTGAGGATTCGAACGGTTCCTCACCCGTAACGAGTTCGTATCCGATGACACCGAGGGAAAATATATCGGCGCCCGGATGCGGGGCGGCGCCTTTTATGACCTCCGGGGCCATGTACTTTGGCGTCCCGTAGGCCTCACCGAATACAGGCGCCATGGTCTTCGCCGCCGTCGTCCCGAGGTCCGCGAACATGACCTTCACCAGCCGCCTGCCGGCCGAGTCGCGGGTGATATAGATATCGGAGGGCTTGAGGTGCCCGTGAAAAATGCCCTTCCTGTGGACGGCCCGCAGGCCTTCGCTGATCTGGTGCAGGATGTCCAGCGCCTCCTCTTCTTCCATCGCGCCCTCGGAGAGTTTCTCCGATAGACTGGTCCCTCCGGGGTCCTCCACGGCCATGAAGTATCGTTCTCCGCAGCGTCCCAGTTCCACTATCCGGGCGAGGTTCGGGTGGTCGAACAGGTTCTGGTGTTCGGCCCACCGGTCGTGAATGTATTTGCGAAAATCCGGTTCCCGGCTCATGGCGGGAGAGACGATTTTGAGGAGCACCGGGGAGTCGGTTTCCGTATCGTGGGCCCTGTAGAGTTTACCGGTTGCCCCCTCGCGGATCAGTTCCTCAAGCGTGTATCGTTCCGGCCTGGTCTGTGAGCTGTTCTGAGAATTCACGGTAGTGTGGGGGTTGGAGGTGTGCGGGGAAGAAATGTACACGAGTCTCCGTTATGATACATCAGGAGTTCGGTAAAAACAATCGGGCTGGACCACTATCAGTTTGTCATACTGTCGATGTCGATCAATCCTGGGGAGATGGTGATGAGCGACGCAGAGGAACTGCTTGATTTTTTCATCGATTACTGCTCGGTGGAGTGCGGGCTCAGCCAGAACACATTATCGGCCTACCGGGCCGACCTGGAAGATTTTCTGGTGAGCAGGGGCCTCGAGGATGGTTCGGCGCTGGAAGGGGTAACCTCCACCGATCTGGTGGATTACGTGGAGGGCTGCCGGGAAAAGGGGCTGAGCGGCAATTCCATATCCCGGCGCGTGGTCTCCATACGTGTCTTTTACAGGTTTCTCATGCGTGAGGACTATGTGGACAATGATGTGACTGAGATCTTTGAATCGCCGCGGCTCTGGACAAAAATTCCCGAAGTGCTGAGCGTCGAACAGGTGGAGTCCCTGTTGAATGCCCCCGATGGGGAGGACCGGTGGTTCCGGCGGGATAGGGCCGTTCTTGAATTGATTTACGCAACAGGGGCGCGCGCCAGTGAAGTCTGCGGGTTGGACCTATCCGCGGTGAACAAAGATTACGGCTTTGTTCGCTGTTACGGCAAACGTATGAAAGAACGTCTGGTACCGATCGGGAACCGTGCACTGGAGGCAGTGGAGGAATACAGGCAGGAGGAACGCCCCCGGCTCGCGGCGAAGAAAGGGGAGGTGGAGGCACTTTTCCTCTCGGAGAGGGGGAATAGAATCTCGCGGCAGACGGTGTGGCGGATAGTCTCGAAATACGCCCGAAAAGCCGGGCTGGGGGACGGAGTGTATCCGCATATGCTTCGACATAGCTTCGCCACTCACCTGCTTGCCGGGGGCGCGGATCTGCGCGCGGTGCAGATGATGCTGGGACATGTCGATATATCCACGACGGAAATCTACAGCCACGTGGATCAGGAGCGGTTGGTCAGCATGCACCGGCAGTTTCACCCTCGTGCATGATGACGGCTGATTTGAATTATTCCCCGGGGGCTTTAGAATGGATGCCCGTCCTGCGAATCTCACTGTCCAGCAAGATCTGGAGAGGAAATGTCCGCACAGGTAAAAACACTGATATTGCGTACTGCCGGCACCAATTGTGATGAGGAGACTGCGTTTGCATTCCAGCAGGCGGGGGCCCGGGCAACAAAGAGGCATGTTAATGTCCTGCGCCAGGACCCCGATATCCTTCTGAACTATGACATCCTGGCCATTCCGGGAGGGTTCAGTTACGGTGATGACCTGGGAGCGGGTACGGTGCTGGCAAATGAATTGATAACCCTGCTCAGGGATGCTCTGAACCGGTTTGTGGAGAGCGGCCGACTCGTGATTGGCATCTGCAACGGGTTTCAGGTGCTGGTCAAAACCGGCCTTCTCCCCGCGATGGACCGGTGGAGGCAGGAGGTAACGCTGACGATGAATGATAGCCATAAATTTGAGGATCGATGGACGAATCTGACGGCGCCGCGGAGCAAGTGCGTTCTGGTGGAGGATGATGAACAGTTCTATCTGCCGGTGGCACACGCGGAGGGGAAGTTCGTGCCGGCGGACGAGGATACGTTACGGCGGCTGAGGAACAACGGACAGATCGTATTGTGTTATGCGGATGAAAGTGGTAATACGGACGTGGGTTATCCGGCAAACCCCAACGGGTCGGTGGCGGATATCGCGGCTATATGTGACCCCACCGGCCGGATCCTCGGTATGATGCCACATCCCGAACGTCATGTCCTGCCCTACCACCACCCAAGGTGGACGCGGGAGGGTCTGGAGGAAGTGGGGGATGGTTGTGTGCTGTTCAGACGAGCCGTTGAATTCATTCAGTCCCATCCCGTCCGGGATGCCTGCCAATGACAGAATATACTATAGGGTTTGATTTCGGCACGGAAAGCGTGCGGGCGCTCCTTGTGGAGGTATCGACCGGGCAGGAGGTTGCGGTGGCCGAGCACGATTACGTCCACGGTGTGCTTGCCGAAAGCCTACCTGTTGAAGGGGATGGGGAACTGGGGGCGGACTGGTATCTGCAGGTGCCCGGCGATTATCTGACCGGGCTCAGGGAAGTTATCCCGGAAGTGATGAACAAGGGGAAAGCCCGGGCGGACGAGGTGATGGCGATCGGGCTGGATTTTACCTCCTGCACGCTTCTGCCGACTGACAGAAAGGGGACGCCGCTGTGCCGGAAAGAGCCCTTTCGTGAGGACCCCCAGTCGTGGGTGAAGCTCTGGAAACATCATGGGGCGACGCAGGAAGCCAGACGCATTCAGGAGGTCGCGGAGCGGCGGGGCGAGCAATTTATGGACTATTTTGCGCATGCCATATCGCCCGAATGGCTTTTACCGAAGGTGCTGGAGACAAAACATCGTTCCCCGGAGATCTTTGAGAGAGCATGGACATTTGTGGAAGCATGTGACTGGATCCCCTGGCGGCTGACGGGCAAGCTGGCACGTAACGCGTGTTGTGCGGGGTTCAAGGCGCAGTACAACGAGAGTCTTGGTGGGTATCCGTCATCCGCATTTCTCGAGGCGGTGGAACCGGGATTTGGTGCCTTTTTTGACGAGAAAATGCCCGGTCCGGTGATACCGCCCGGGGAACCGGTGGGAGGGCTGAAAGAGAATTGGGCGGAAGAACTGGGCCTCCGTCCGGGTATACCCGTGGCCGCCGGAATGATCGATGCGCACATGGGAGTGGCTGGGCTCGGCATTACCGAGCCCGGACGGATGGCCCTGGTGCTGGGAACCTCTTTCTGCCAGATGATGCTGCACTCGGAACTCCATTTTGGCGACGGCCCCCTGGGTATTGTCCGGGATGCCATAATGCCGGGACTCTATGCCTATGAATCCGGTCAGTCCGCCGGAGGAGATATCTATGCGTGGTTTGTGGAGAACTGTGTGCCGGAGGAATATCGGGCGGAAGCGGAGCGGCGGAATCTGACCCTCCACGAGTTGCTCACAGAACAGGCCGGCGAACTGGCTCCGGGCGAGAATGGCCTCATTGCGCTGGACTGGTGGAACGGCAACCGGAGTATCCTGATGGATGCCGAGCTGAGCGGGCTGCTGCTGGGAGCCACGCTTAAGACTCGTCCCGAGGAGATTTACCGGGCTCTGATCGAGGCCACGGCTTTCGGGACGCGGCGAATACTTGAAGAATACGCCAATGATGGTATCAGTGTTGATGGCCTCGTGGCGTGCGGGGGGCTGCCCGAGAAGAATGAGTTTGCGATGCAGCTGTTCACCGACATCTGTGGTCTGCCCATTGAAGTGGCGGGCACCTCTCAGGCGATGGCGCTGGGTTCGGCCATGTGCGCGGCCACCGCGGCAGAGGGGCATTACGACTCCCTTCCGGAAGCTGCCCGGGAGATGAGTCATCCACCACGCTCCCGCTATACTCCGCGTCCGGAGGCCCGGCGAGTCTACGACCGGCTCTACGGGGCATACACGGAGCTCCACGACCGTTTCGGCCGGGAGAGTGATCTGATGCACCGGCTGCGTCGCATCCGTGCTGATGCCGGAAACCGGAATTAAAAAAACCTTTAGCTGTTTCTACCGAGGAAGTAACCCGTGAAAGCTCTGTTCTCCGCGATGGCGTTTCTGACCGTTATTCCTGTGCCACAGAAGTGGTGCCTCGAGCCCGAGAAACTGGGCAGATCGGTGGTTTTTTTCCCCTTTGTTGGGCTGCTGATCGGCGGACTCCTGGTGCCGGTGACAGGCGGACTTTTCCGAATCCTGCCTGCTCTGCCGGCCGGTGTGTTGCTGGTAATCCTGACCGAAGGAGCGTCCGGGGGGTTGCATCTGGACGGTCTTGCGGATACCGCCGATGGGTTTCTCAGTGCCCGGCCGAGGGAACGGGCCCTTGAAATTATGCGTGACAGCGCCTCCGGGGTGATGGGGGTGGCGGCCGTGATCTCTGTGTTCGTGCTGAAGGTCAGCTGCATTGCTGAACTCGGCCCGGATCGCGTATGGCGCGCTGTTCTGATCATGCCCCTCGTCGGCCGTGTCGGGCTTGTGCTCCTTATGACTCTCCTGCCTTATGCCAGGAACCAGGGGGGGCTCGGAGATGCGTTTTACGGGCGAGGGCATGGGTTTGCGCTGATCGTGGCCACTGTCGTTGCCGTTGCTGCTGGATGGGGGACGCTGCGGTCACCGGGGCTGTTTGCACTGGGGACCTCGGTCCTGACTGTCCTTTTTTTGGCCCTGGTATGCCGGCGGAGAATAGGGGGCGCCACGGGTGATACGCTCGGAGCGGGATGCGAGATTGGCGAAGCTGCGTTCCTACTCGCCCTTCTTGCGCAATGAGATTTGATTACTCGGGTGACCGACGGATACAATACCGATACTGTTTTTATCCCTCAGGCCGGGCTCTTCGGTTAGATTTTCGGTACAGGGATGAGCAGGGTTCATCCGCCACGCTCGATTCGGCTCATCGATGGGTTCGGCGGGTGATGTTTGCCTGGTCTGACTGATATACAAGGATTTTACCCGAAGCAATTATTTGATGAACGAATCTTCATTCAAAGAGCAGTTAAATACGACAGTTCGATTTTTCCGGTATGTGGTGCCGCACTGGAAGATGATGATGCTGGCGGTTATCGCCATGAGCATCACTTCGGCCCTGAGCGGGGCGCTTCTGTTGCTGAGCCGTCCGGTGTTTGAAGGTCTTACCCACGAAGTGGTGGACGAGTCGTATGAGAAGGTCGATGAAAAGGACGGGGAACAGGCCGATGAGGCGGGGCAGCAGGGGCAATCCGCCGACGCCGTAAAAGAGGGCGATCTTATGGAGCGGATTGAGGACACGAAGGATGAAGTGAAGCGTTATGTGCTGCAGATGGGACCGGTGAAAGCGCTGCGTGAATTCATAGGGCCGGGGCCCAATCAGCTGAGAAATGTGGCGCTTCTGGTGCTCATAGGTATCGCGCCCCCCTGGGTGATTTTCTCCTTTCTCGAAACCTATTGTACAAAACGGGTTGTGTGGACGGTCATAACCGATGTGAGGTTATCGGTCTTTGAAAAACTCATAAGTCTGCCCCTGTCTTTTTTCGCCGGGCGGCGCACCGGGGATCTGATCAGCCGGCTTACCAACGACATATCCACCACCCAGAACTCGGCCAAGATGTTGTTTGGTGACATAATCAAACATCCCCTCCATCTCATGGTGCTGCTCGGCGTGGCCTTTTACAGCAACTGGCAGCTCACGTTGCTGGTTTTCGTCACGGTCCCATTCGTCGGACTCGTGATGCGCCAGTATGGGGGAAGGATCCAGAAATACGGGCGCAGATCAATGGAGAAGCTGGGGGACGTGACCGATGCGATGAACCAGATGTTTACGGGTATTCGGGTTGTGAAGGCCTTCGGAATGGAGGAGGAGGAAAGCGCGGAGTTTGCGGAAAAGAACAGGGATCAGTTGAGGCAGACGTTCAAGAAGGCGAGGAACAAAGCATGGGCCGACTCCATTCCGCACGCGGTGATGGCCGTCTGCTTCGGGGTTATACTGCTGATCGCCAATTATATGCAGAACAGAGGCATGATCGACCTGGCTTCCATTATACCGTTTTTTGCGGCCGTGGGGTTGATGCCCAGGTCGGTCAAGAAAATAGCAAAAGTCTACAGCAAACTGCGCGCCAACCTGGCCGCGTTCAACAGAATTTTTGAGCTGCTGGACGTGGAGACCACACTTCCGGAGGCACCGGATGCCGTGGAACTTGAGGCGGTTTCGGAGGAGATCAGGTTCGACAATGTATGGTTTGCTTATGAGGACGAGGAATACGTTCTCCGCGATGTCAATCTGCAGGTGCCCCACGGCACAGTATGTGCTCTGGTGGGGGAGACCGGTGCGGGCAAATCCACGATGCTGGACCTGATACCGCGTTTTTATGATCCCCAGCAGGGGAGGGTTGAGATTGACGGTCGCGATGTGCGTAAAATAACGCGAGATAGCCTGCTGGATAAAATCGCCATAGTCGGGCAGCATCCGTTCCTGTTCAATCGAAGCGTGGCGGAGAATATCCGGTACGGCAGGCGAGATGCTACTGATGAGGAGCTTTACAATGCGGCTCGGGCGGCGCAGATACACGATTTCGTCCAGTCGTTACCCGATGGATATGAAACCACCGTTGGGGAGACGGGAGCTCGGTTTTCCGGAGGCCAGCGGCAGTGCATCACTATAGCACGGGCGATTCTGAAGGATGCCCCTATACTGATTCTGGACGAGGCAACCAGCAACCTCGACAGCGAGAGCGAGCAACGGGTCCAGGCGGCTCTGACGAATCTGATCTCCGGTCGGACCGCCTTTGTGATAGCTCACAGACTCTCCACCGTCCGTTTTGCCGACCGAATTGTGGTGCTGAAGGAGGGGCATATAATCGAGCAGGGGACCCATGAGGAGCTGCTGGAGAAGAACGGGGAATATGCAAAACTGCACCGGATACAGTTTTCACCCCCGGATGAGTTGCAGGGATGAGCGAGGGAATATCGCCTGAGAGCTGAAAGGTGAAACACATGAAAACCGCCCATCTTGTGGCGTGGCTGACATGTCTGGCTCTGGCATTTTTTGCCTGCGTTCTGAGCGTGCGCAATGCCGGTAGTATACTTGCGGTCAAAGAGGAGGCGGAGAGGTTGAGGGAGGATAATCAGGGGGAATACAGCGGAGAAACCGAGCGAATTCTCAGTTCCCTCAGGTACATAGAGGGCGAGATAAGTGCCTTGAAAGGGAGTGAGATAACGGAGGATGCCTCCAGTGTGGAAGATAAACTGGACAGGCTGGAGGCGGAAATACAGAGGATTAAGAAGGACCTGGAACGAGAAAAGGAGTGAGCGGAAAGAAATAGATGCGTTTCTTTGTCTTCTCCTCTTACCAGGGTGGGATGCCCTTGTCTGTTCCCCGCAGCGGCAGCTCAAACACAGCGTATCCCCGGGGCTATATCCGGGATCAAAGGACCTTCATCTTAATTTCTTCTCCACTACATCTCCATTTCTTCTTAATTTCTTCTCTACTACTCTCCGGGGGGATCTGCGGCGTCCGGTGGGCTGAACTCAACGTATTGATGATCG
>JBKHGK010000015.1:0-13139 GCA_046539705.1 Candidatus Brocadiia bacterium
CCGATCGATTTCGCGCGCCGCCCGGACGCCGTCGGCCACCGCCCGGACCACGGTATCGCCGCCATTGACAACATCCCCACCGGCGAAGACCTTCGGCCGGGTGGTCCGCAGCCCGTCCCCTTTCGTCACAATAGTTCCGTCCTCATTCAGTTCCACACCCGGGAGCCACTCGGGCAGATCCTCCGGAGGTCTCTGCCCTATCGCCTCTATGACCATGTCAACGTTCATCACACGCTCGGTGGTATGATCCAGTTCAGGGCGACGTCGACCGCTTTCGTCGGGGTCACCCAGCATGGTCGAGGCCACCTTCAACCCGGTCAGTCTCCCGCTCGCATCGGTCACATAGTCCAGGGGTTGGGTGAGGATCAGGAAATGCACGCCTCTGTCCAGCGCGCTGTCGCGTTCTTCCTCCCAGGCGGGCATTTCGGCGAAGGAGCGCCGGTAAACAACGTAAACATCTCTTGCACCGGCGTTCTGTGCCATTACGGCGGCATCCATCGCGGTGTTGCCGCCCCCCAGAACCGCCACGTTTTCCCCCACCTCACGTTCAGGATCGGTCTTGACGCTCCGCAGGAACTGAATGGCATCCACCACGCCCGTCTCCGGCCTCTCCGCCCCGGGTAGAGCGATACCTTCAGAGATTCCGACACCGACAAAAACGGCGTGAAATCCCTCCTCCAGCAGATCATCCACCGTAAACTCCGGGCTCATCCTGGTCCTGAACCGCCATTCAACCCGGTCCGATTCACAATTCTGCAGTATGGCCCGCAGCTCGGCGCCCGGCGTCTCACGATCAATGCGATCCGGGGGGATTGTATCGGCGGCGACGCCTCCGATTCTGGGACCGGCATCGATGATGGTCACCCTGTAGCCTTTCTGAAGGAGCCGGATCGCACAGGCCGCCCCGGCCGGACCCGCACCGATCACCGCAACAGTTTCCTCCCGCGGCTCCTCGGGCACATCCAGGCGGGTCCACCCGTTCCTCCGGGCCTTCTCACAGACGTAGAGCTGGAGCCTGCGTATCGGCACCGGTCCGTCCTCCTGCAGGTGCTGTCTCACGCAGTGTCCCTCACAGAGCGACTCGGACGGGCAGACGTAGGCACACATCTCGGGCAGCGGATTATCGTCCCGCAGTATCCCGTACGCTTCCTCCTCCCTGCCGGCAGCGATGGCGGAGACAAAGCGGGGCACGTCCACACCGGCAGGACATCCCACCTGGCAGTTCGGCGCATGGCATTCACGGCACATCTCCGCCAGGTCGCGCATAACCTGTTCGTTGCGCATCCGCCCCTGTTTGTAGATCGGCTCGTAGATCTCCGAATCCCGCACCACACATCCGGCCCGGCCTCCATCTCGCATGATCTGGGTGCACGAGGAACAGGTAATACAGAGCTTGGTGGGCGTAAGACCGCCCTCCTGCAGGATCTCGCGGGCGAACTCAGGGTAGGCCAGCGCCTGTCGGCCATAACCGACGCTGGCAGCGTCACCGTTGTCCAGCAAAGCCGCGCCGACATAGGGAGAAAACTCGCGGAGCCACGTAAATCCAGTGGCCACCAGCGGCATATCGGGCACCTCAGCTGCCAGCTCCTGCTGCAGCTCCACCATCGACGCCACACTGGCAAGGGGGTTCTCGCGTGGAAGATACCCCCCCACCTCATGATTATCATAGGGCCGCTCCACATGCGGATTGTAGTACGGGCTGCCCGCCGCAACGTTTATCATGCAGACTCCGAGCTCTCCCAGTTCTTTGATCAGCCGCACCGGCTCCGCAAGGTCCGGCTCCATGGACCCGTCCCGGGCCATTCCGAACCCATAGGGGTATGGAATGGCATCGTAGACGCTCAACCGGCTGGTGATGGCGATATCGGGGACTTCCTCCCGTATTTTCTTCACCGTCTCACGCAGGAATCGGGTCCTGTTCTCGTAACTCCCCCCATACCGGCTGTCTTCGCGCGTGAAGGCATTGAGGAGTTCATAGAGCAGATACCCGTGACACGCCTTGACATCGACGGCATCGAATCCGGCTTCCCTGGCCAGCCGGGCCGCACGAACGTATTCCCACTGCAGCTCGTCCAGCTGTTCATCGGTGATCAGAGGATAATCCTCATCCAGGTCATGGCGGGGATCAAGCTCCGGATGGTGATAGGCAATCACCGGTTCGGAGGCCCCCGACGGTTTGCTTTCTCTGCCGGAATGAGTGAGCTGAGCGACCACCACCGGCCGGGCTCCCCCGGCCTCCGATGCGGCATCCACCATCTGCTTATGCAGCCGTCGGAATTCGGGCAGATTCCCCTTTTTCAGCAGAAGTTGTCGGGGATTCGCCCGACCCTCATGCACCACCGCGGTCGCTTCAAGCCAGATCAGACCGGCTCCGCCGCGGGCGAAACGGCGATAACGGCGGAACGTCAGATGTTCCGGTTTGCCCTCGCGCCCCCCATCACAGCCCTCCACCGGATGAATTGCCAGGCCGTTGGGCAGAGTCAGCGGTCCGACATCGACCGGTTCTCCGAAGATACGTGTGTTTTCGGAATACGGGAGACTAACTCCCAGTTCCCCGCATTTCTCCTCAATTTCCTGCCAGCTGTCATAATCAAACGTCTCGTGCTCCGATGGGTATCTGAACTTCATATTCGATCGTGATCTCCATTCTTATCGTTGACTTATTCCATTCGTCCGTGATGTTCCTGGAGTGCCCTCACCTTTGTCTCGCCCCGCCGCCATTCGGCTATTCCCTCAACGGCAGCGGCGGCGGCCGGCACAGTTGTTATGTACGGCACACCATGTTTTATGGCGGATTTCCGGATATATGAGTCGTCGGTCACGCCGAGTTTACCGGCGGGGGTGTTGACTATCAGGTCGACCTCCCCGTTGGTAATGGCGTCATTTATATTCGGTCGCCCCTCGTGGAGTTTCAGTATTCTGCCGGCTTTAATACCTCGCTCGGCCAAAAACTCCCGGGTTCCATCCGTGGCGACCAGATCGAAACCCATCTCCGTGAATTGACGCGCCGTTTCTGCAAATCTGTCCGATCTGTCGCGACTGCACACGGTCATAAGGACTGTGCCCTCGAGGGGAAGAGGGGATCCCGCGGCCTGCTGGGCTTTGAAAAACGCCTGCCCGAAGGACTTCGCCATGCCGAGCACCTCGCCGGTGGATTTCATCTCGGGGCCGAGCACGGGATCGACCTCCGGGAACATGGGAAACGGGAAGACGGCCTCCTTCACGCCATAATGGGGTATCTCGAGTTCCTCGAGCCCCAGTTCATCCAGCTTTCTGCCCATCATCAGTTCCGTCGCCACTCTGGCCATCGGCAGACCACAGACCTTCGAGACCAGCGGCACGGTGCGGGAGGCGCGAGGATTGGCCTCCAGCATGTACACCTGATCCCCGTGGATGGCATACTGCATGTTCATCAGCCCGACCACATTCAGCTCGCTGGCCACGCGGGCGGTGAAGTCACGTATAGTATCAAGGTGTTTATCGGAGATGCTTATCGGCGGCAGAACACAGGCGGAATCACCCGAATGCACGCCCGCATATTCGATATGTTCCATAACCGCCGGCACGTAGGCATCGGTCCCGTCCGCCAGGGCATCGGCCTCCGCCTCGACCGCGTTTTCCAGATATTTATCGATCAGAATCGGGCGGTCCGGTGTCACCCCCACGGCGGCCTCCACGTATTCCCGCAGCATCTGCTCATCATGGACAATCTCCATCCCGCGTCCCCCCAGCACATAGGACGGCCGGACCATGAGCGGGTAACCGATCCTCTCCGCCACCTGCAGCGCCTCCGCTATATTACTGGCCATACCGGATTCAGCCATCGCTATGCCCAGCTCCTCCATGATGCCGCGGAAACGGTCCCGATCCTCGGTCAGGTCGATGGTCTCGGGGGTGGTTCCAAGAACGTTCACGCCGGCCTCCTCAAGCTCGCGTGCGATCTTCAGCGGGGTCTGCCCGCCGAACTGACAGATGATGCCCTTCGGTTGCTCCTTCCGATATATCTGCAAAACGTCCTCGACGGTAAGCGGCTCGAAATACAGCTTGTCCGACGTGTCATAGTCGGTCGAAACCGTCTCGGGATTGCAGTTGACCATAACCGTCTCGTAATCCATATCGTCCAGGGCAAAGGCGGCATGGACGCAGCAGTAATCAAACTCGATCCCCTGCCCTATCCTGTTCGGCCCCCCGCCAAGAATCATCACCTTATCATCTCTGGCCGAGGCCTCCGACGCATCGGGGGCGTTGTATGTGGAGTAATAATATGCGGCGTCTTCCTCAACACCACTGACCGGCACCGGGTGCCAGCCCTGCACAAGGTCCAGTTTCTCTCTCTGCCGGCGAATATCCTCTTCCGGCAGATCCAGCAGGTCGGCCAGATAGCGGTCCGCAAACCCATCCTCCTTGGCCCGTGACAGCAGATCGTCCGGGAGTTGCTGTCCCCGGCATTGGAGGATATCCTCCTCCAGTTCCACCAGCTCCTGCATCTGCCGCAGGAACCAGCGGTTTATGTAGGTTTTTTCATACATCTCTTCTATCGTTGCGCCTTTCCGGAACGCCTCGTACATCAGAAACTGTCTATCGCTTGACGCTTCGCTCAGCCGGTGCATCAGATCCTCGAGTGGCAGATCATTGTAATCCTCGGCAAACCCCAGCCCGTAGCGATCGATCTCCAGGGAACGGATGGATTTCTGGAATGATTCCTTGTAGGTTTTGCCGAGGCTCATCGCCTCGCCAACCGCTCGCATCTGTGTGCCGAGCTTATCCTCCGCATCGCGAAACTTCTCAAAGGCCCAGCGCGCAAATTTTGTAACCACGTAGTCGCCGGAGGGGGTGTATTTGTCCAGAGTGCCATCGCGCCAGTACGGAATCTCCTCCAGGTTGAGGCCGGCCGCCAGCAGGGCGGAAACCATGGCGATGGGGAAACCGGTGGCCTTGGACGCCAGCGCAGACGAACGGGATGTGCGGGGGTTCATCTCAATAATGACAACTCGGCCCGTCTCCGGATCATGGGCAAGCTGAACGTTCGTACCCCCGATAACCTTCACCGCCTCCGCAATCCGATAGGAATATTCCTGCAGCTTCTCCTGCAGATCCTCGTCAACGGTCAACATGGGCGCCGAACAGAACGAATCCCCCGTATGCACACCGACAGGATCGATATTTTCGATGAAACAGACCGTCACCATCCGGTTTTTGGTATCACGGACGACCTCCAGTTCCAGCTCCTCCCAGCCCAGTATCGATTCCTCAATCAGAACCTGCCCCACCCGGCTCATGTTAAGACCCCGGGCGGCAACCTCGCGCAGTTCTTCCACATTGTAAACATGCCCACCACCTGAACCGCCAAGGGTGTAGGCCGGCCGGACAACCACGGGATATCCGAGATCTTCCGCCACCTTTTCGGCCTCCTCGACGCTGTAAACCGCCTTGCTGCGCGGGACTTCCAGGCCGAGTTCGGCCATCCCTTTTTTGAATTCCGTGCGGTCCTCTCCGCCCTTTATAGCCGCAGCCTGCACCCCGATAATCTCCACCCCGTATTTCTCAAGCACACCCCGTTCATCCAGCTCACTGGAAAGATTCAGCCCGGACTGCCCCCCGAGATTCGGCAGCAGCGCATCGGGGCGCTCCTTCTCGATAACCTTCTCCACGATCTGCGGATCAAGGGGCTCGATGTAGGTCGCATCGGCCATCTCCGGATCGGTCATGATGGTGGCCGGATTCGAGTTTACGAGAACAATTTCATAGCCGAGTTTCCGCAACGCCTTACACGCCTGCGTCCCGGAATAATCGAATTCGCACGCCTGGCCTATAATAATCGGGCCGGAGCCTATGATCAGAACTTTCTCGATATCTTCACGTTTTGGCATCGTTCCGTTACGCTCCTCAGAAAAAGGTACATTTCCGTTTCACCTGGCGAACGGCTCACACCGCCTCTATGCAGCTCGGCGGTTTCGGGGTGATGTTGTAAGTCACGCTCACCACCCCCGGCACTTCCGATGCAATCCGCCGGCCGAGCGTGCAGAGCCTGTCATAACCAAGGTCGGTCGGAGTACCGGTCACAGCATCGGTGCTCTCCCAGCATCGGACCTCGATCTGTCTCCCGAAATCCCGTTCCCCGTCCCGGATGCCCGTGACCCTGTCCTGGTGCAGAATGGCCATGTACTGGAAGGCCCCCGACTCGTTCAGCTCCTCCTCCACGATCGAGGTGGCCTGACGAACAACTTCCACGCGTTCGGGAGTCACCTCGCCGATGATCCGGGTTGCCAGCGCGGGACCGGGAAACGGCGGCCTGTCACATATTTCCTCCGGCAGCCCAACACCCCGAGCCACCGCCCGGATGGCCGGCTTGCGAAGTTCGATGATCGGCTCCAGCACCCTGTAGCCAAAGGATTCTTCCGGATCAATCCCAATCTGCTCGAATACGTTGTGCTGTCGCTTCACCCCCGCAGAAGTCTCCTCCGCGTCGGTGTAATTGGTCCCCTGCAGCAGCACTTTTGCGCCGCTCTCACGTACCAGATCCGCGAATATATCCCGGTAAAAGACCTGAGTGATACCCTTCTCGCGTTTCTCCTCTGGATCGGTAACTCCCCGAAGAGCGGCAAAGAATTTCTCGGAGGCATCGATTACCTCCACAGGCACCCCCAGATCCTCAAACCACCCGGCCACCTGCTCGGCTTCACCCTCGCGCATAAGCCCATTGTCGATGAAATAGGTCTTCAACTGTTCCCCCAGCGCCCGATGGCCGAGCATCGTAACCACGGCGGAATCCACCCCGCCGGACAGTGCGTTTATGGCCACATCATTCCCCACAACATCCCGGATCTCCTCCACCTTCTCATCAATAAACTCCTGCGGATCTAGTTCTTCCACGGTTACTTCCCGTACACTCACAGCATGTCTCCTGTCTTTCTGCCGTAGATTTATGGTCCCAATCGGGTGGAAACGACCCACCGACGAAATATGATACGGGCATTGCGCCGAATCGGCAACCCTGCGTGTACCCATCACCCCCCGGCCCGCAGGAAACCATCCTGCGGAACTGTTTGCTGACCTCCCTACCGAAAGCTATATCCCAAAGATGCAGATAATCCATAACGCGGGGTAAACGCTTGAGGTTTGTGAAATGTGCGGAGTAACCGGCCAACACGAGGACCAATAAACCACGGGCGAAAAGATCCCCGGAGGCACTGGTTTACCCCGATGCAAACTCCTTGACACTGAGTTCACCTCAGGCTATTACGTGAACGCCTGTTCACATCGGAGGAGTCGTGGGAACGGAAAAACGCAACACCAGAACCAGACAGAAGCAGATCGCCCGGGCCGCGCTGGAGATTATGGGTGAACGCGGCGTGGACAAGCTCAGCATCGCAGAGGTCGCCCGACGCGTGGGACTGGTACCGTCGGGAATCTACCGGCATTTCCGCGGGAAGAGCCAGATTCTGGATGCCGTTCTGGAACTGATAAACTGGAAGCTTCAGGAAAACGTGCGTGCGGTGAAGGAGGAGACGGACGCGCCACTTGAACGCCTCCGTCTCCTTCTGATGCGGCACGCCCGCCTTATCACCGGGGACGGTGCCATACCGCGGGTCGTATTCTCCGAAAGCGTGTACGGGGGCAGTCCCGATCAAAAAAAGAAGCTCCATGAGGTGATATCCAACTACACCGAACGCATAGAGGAGATTGTGGAGGAGGGGCGCCGGAGCGGAGAGATCCGCCGGGAAGTGAAACCGGAACGGGCAGCGGTCATGTTTCTGGGAATGATTCAACCCGGCGCCATACTCTGGCACCTGAGCGATGGAGAATTTGACGTCGCCCAACAGGCCGAGGAGGCCTGGAGGCTGTTTTCCCGTGCATTGCGCCCCCGGTAACCGCTCGCCCGTAGATAGCGCTGAGACAGATCCGAGATAGAACGGAGAAAGACCGATGCGTATTTGCATTATCACATTCATCATCGCGCCGTATGTGGTACTTCTGGCGGGGTGCGCGCTTGTCGCACCTCCGGAGGCAACACGTTCCATTCCTCCCCCGGCCAGCACGGACTCCCGGCGGCCGAATTCCTCCCGGCCCCGCCGCGCCCGCGCTTCCTCCGCGCCCCGGGAACCCTGGAAGCTGGAGGATTGTATCCGTGTGGCTCTGGAACGCAACCCGGGCCTGGAGGCGAGTGAATGGGACGTGCAGAGTGCGGCCAGTTCCGCCACCATCGCCCGCGCCGCCGCCATGCCCCAGCTCAGCGCAGACGGTGGCTACACGAGTCACGTCAACAAACAGCCCCTGACATCAGTGGGGGGCGGCGGGGGCAGGGTCGTCGCCACCCGCGATATCGCCGAGGGACACCTCCGCCTCCACATGCCACTCTACACCGGTGGGCGCATCCGGAGCGAGATAGCGGCCGCCGAACTGGCGGAAGTAGCAGCGGGGGGCACGTTCGCGCGCAACCGCAGAGAGCTCATCTATGATGTGTCCAGAACCTACTACGACATCCTTGCCCGTCGCCGTGTGGTCAAGGCCCTGGAGGGAAGTCGGGATGCTCTTGAGGCCCACCTCGAACAGGTTGAGTCCATGATCGCCAACGAACGGGCCACAACGGTGGATCGCCTGCGAACCGAGGTCCGACTGGCGGATATCCGACAGGAGCTGGCCACCGCACGGAATGATCTGGAAACCCGACGGTATGCCCTCGCCACCATTATGGGAATGGACGAGGTCGACGATCCGCCCCGGGTGACGGGCGAGTTGACCTTCAACGACCTGCCTCAGTCCGATCCCCCGGATGTTGTGGACACGGCCTATCAGCAGCGTGAGGATTATCGTTCGCTGCGTGCAAAAGTGGGCGCGCAGAAGCAAAAGGTCGCCGCGGCACGGGCCGAACCCTGGCCCACGGTCAACCTGGAGGCCAGCTACGGAGACCGACGGGACACATCGGATATGAGCTCCTCGGAAAATGTGGGTAGCGCGGGTATAGGCGTAAGCCTCCCTCTGTTCGAGGGCGGCCGTATCCGGGCCGAAGTGCGCAGACAACAGGCGGAGCTCAGAGCCATCCGCCAGCGACTGCGAGAGCTCGAACATCGGATACGCCTGGAGGTGCGCACGGCCCTCAACAACGTGTCCTCCGCGCGGGAACGGGTCGAGGCCACAGACGAGGCCATAGAGCAGGCAGAGGAAAGCCTCCGCACCGAACGCCTGCGTTACCGCAACGGCAAAGCCTCAACCACCGATGTGCTGGACGCCCAGGCCGACCTCCTGGACGCGGAGAAAAATCACCACGGTGCGCTGGCTGCATGGAACACCGCCCGGACAGAGCTGCGCCTCACAACCGGTCAGGAAAGACAGGAGCCCTAACATCATGACACGAAAGATCATTCGGTTTGCCCTCGTGCTGCTCGGCCTCGCCGTTCTGGTTGGAGGGGGCTATGCCCTCATCAAGCATCGCCGTGCTCAGATCAGCGAGGTGCCGGAGTATTCACTCCGCCCCCGTCCGGTGACCGTCGCAACGGCAGAACACGGTGACCTCACAGCGGTTAACAGCTATCTCGGGGTGGTGGAACCGACGCAGAAGGCGGATATCGCCCCCCGTGTGACGGCAGCGATCGAGAACATCAATGTCGATGAGGGGGATCGGGTAAAAGTCGGCGATGTGCTGGCCCGACTGGATGCGGACGAGGTGGAACATCGCCTCGACGCTCTGGATTCGCGCATCGAACAGGCCCGCGCCGAACGTTCGGCGCAGCAAACCACGGTCGAGTTTCTGGAAAGTTCGGTGGAATACTGGAAAAGAGAGCGGGAACGCGCTCGCGAACTGGCAGAAGAAAACGCCATACCCGGCTCGGAGGCCGAAAAGACCGCCGACAGAGCCATGGAGGTGGAATCCAACCTTCAGAGGGCGCGCAAGAATCTTCTGGCAGTCCAGCATCGCATTGCCTCCCTGGAAGGGGAGCGGGAGGAGCTGCGCACAAAACTGGAATACTATACTCTCACCAGCCCCACTGACGGTGTGGTGACCCGACGGATGATGGACCCGGGAGAGCTGGCCTCGGCCGGCCAGCCCGTGGTGGCAATTGAGGCCCGGAACTCCCTGAGGCTCACCTTCGACGTCCCCCAGCCCGACCTGGAGGAGGTCAGCGAAGGACAACCGGTCACCTTCTCGGTCGGCAACAGCAACCGAACCGTACCGCTGACGCTGATGTATCCCTCACTGAACGAGACCCGCATGATGCGGGCCGAGGCCTGGCTGGCGGACGGACAGATGGAGGGGCTGACTCCCGGCGAATACGTGCCGCTGTCCGTGGAAGTTGACCGCCACGAGGATATCACCCTCGTGCCCCGCTCCAGCCTTATAGAGTCGCCGGAGGGCCGCGTCTGCGTCTTCGTGGTATCCGATGGGCGTCTGGAGGCCCGCCGGATTGAGGTGCTTGGTTACGCGGAGGACCGCGCCGGAGTATCTGGACTGGATGCCGGTAGCAGCGTCGTGAAAAACACCTACCTGGGCTGGGCACGCCTGTCGGCCGGAGAGAAGGTGGAGGCCGTGCAATGAACCTCACACGACTGTCCCTCAAATATCCGTATGCCGTCATCGCCCTGACCCTGCTGGTCGGAGCAATGGGCATCATAGGGTATTTTAACACGCCCGTGGACCTGTTCCCGGAGACATCCCCCCCGCAGGTGGTGGTTATAACGACCCGGCCCGGAGCCAGCGCCACGGATATGAAGGACAACATCACGGAGGTTCTCGAAAAGGAGTTGAACACCATCGGTGGGCTGGATAGCCTGCGCAGCACCAGTCGCGATCAGGTGTCCTCGGTGGTTGTGGAGTTCGATTACGGGCACAATCCGGATATGGCCCTGGTGGATGTGCAGAATGTGCTGGCCCGGGTCAGCGCCGACCTGCCGGAGGGCACACGTGAGCCACAGATATACGAGCTGTCGGAGGCCAGCAGCCGGCCGCTGCTGACCCTGGCGCTCAGCCCGGAGGAAGGCAGCCGCCGATCGCTCTCGGAGATACGTCTGCTGGCGGAGAACCAGATCAAAGATAGCATCCTGCGGCTGGAGGGCATCGCTGACGTGGATGTGTTCGGGGGGCATCGACCCGAGGTGGAGATCCGAATCGATCGAGACCGGCTGGCGGCCAATGAGGTATCGCTGGACGAGGTGCTGGCCACGCTGGCCGAACGCAATATCAGCGAACCGGCCGGCACGATTTATACCCGCGACAGCGAATACCTGGTGAGCACCACCGGTGAGTTCGAGGATCTGGAGGACATACGGGACCTGCCCCTGCGCCGAACCGATCGTGGCACGCTGCGAATAAAGGATCTGGCGGAGGTGAACCTGACCGAGGAGGACCGCCGATCCATCTACCACGGAAACGACACCGAATCGGTCGCGGTGGGCATCATCCGCCCGAGAGGTGGCCCCACCGTGGAGGCCATCGACCGGTTCAAGCGCTATCTCCCCCGCCTGCAGGCCGAATATCCGGACATACAGTTTGAAATCACGCAGGATCAGGCCCCGCTCATCGAGATCAACCTGGCAGGGATGCGGAACTCCATCATTCAGGCAGTTCTGCTGACCGTGTTGATAATATTCCTCTTCCTGGCGGACCTGCGGGCGGCCCTGGTGGTCAGCATCAGCATACCCCTGGCCTTCTTCTCCAGCCTCGTGGTGCTGTGGCTCTCCCCCTTCAAACTGAATATGATTACACTGACCGGCCTTATCGTGGCCATCGGTATCGTGGTCGACTCCTCCGTTGTCACGCTGGAGAATATCTATCGGCGACACCGGGAGATGGAGGAACCGGACGCCGGCCGGGCGGCGCTGCTGGGGACAAATCAGATCGCCCTGGCCATCACTGCCGGTATATTCACCACCGTAGCGGTACTTGTCCCTATCATCTTTATCGGCGGCTATGCTCAGCGCACCATCGGCCGACTCAGCTTCACGGTCGCCTCCACCCTCCTGGCCTCACTGCTGGTGGCACTGACGGTTATTCCGCTGGTTTGCTCGCGACTGCTGGCCATTGAACGGGGTAAACCCAACTTCATCGAGCGCGCCGCTTCCTGGGTCGATGTCGGGGTTGACGTGCTCCGCAATATCTACGTGCGCATTCTCAAACACGCCCTCCGCTGGCGCGTGATCACCCTGGTGCTGACCGCCGCCGTCTTCGTGCTCACCATCCGCCTGATCCCGCCGATCATTGGCGACACGCTCATGCCACCGATGGACACCGGTATCATCACGGTCCAGTTCACAACCCCCGCCACGGATCCGCCGGAGCAGGTCGAACGGGTGCTCAACGATGTGGAAAAGGTCATATACGAGCAGGAGGGAGTCCAGATGGTCTCCTCGGTGGTCGGCAGCGAGGCCGGAGCACTGAGCTTCGGCACCGGCGGAGCAACGGCTCAGAGCGCCACTCTGACCGTTCATCTGGAGGATCGGACGGAACGGGAGGAGGACACATGGACGATTCAGCGCAGGTGGCGACGTCAGCTCCGCAAGATACCCGGCATCCAGGATTCCACGATCCGGGAGTACGGGGCCATGCCCGTACCGACCACTCGCGCTCCGATCGACATACTGATCAGCGGACCCGACCCGAGCATTCTGGACGACCTGGCCGACCGCTGCATGGAGAATCTGGACGGGGTGCAGGGGCTGGCCGACGTGCAGCGCTCATGGTACTACGGCGAACGGGAACAACAGGTGACGATCGACCCGGAGCTGGCCAAAAAATACGGCACATCCACCGCGAGAGCTGCGCGCGAACTCCGGGCCGCGATCAACGGGATTTCATCCACCACCATGCGGCTGGAGGACTACCTGGATATACCGATCCGCACCCGATATGACAGTCCCGATGTATCGGAGCTTCAAGAGCTCCAGAACATCTACGTGGACACAGACCACGGCCCCGTCCCGCTCCGCACCCTGGCACGCGTCGAAAGCCGCCGGGAACAGCCATCCATCACCCGCGAACAGCTTCATACCACCATTAACGTGACGGCCGTCACCTCGCAGCTGACCGAGGGCCACGTGACCCCCGTGATGCGGGAACGTCTCTCGGAGGTCGAGCTCCCCCGCGGCTACGAGATGGAGCTGGGCGGCACGGTGGAGGACATGAATGAGGTGAGGGACAAGCTCCA
>JBKHGK010000016.1:0-12728 GCA_046539705.1 Candidatus Brocadiia bacterium
TGATCCGCATCCGCGGGCACGCTCCTCACAACCCCCTTATCCATAACGACCAGACACTCCTGTTTGGCCCGCGCCGCCCCGGGCACTCACAGAACCCGCATCAGCAGCCCGGCGGCAAAAACGGCGGTCTTGCCCCCGGCACTCGGATCTCATCATATGAAAGCCAGGAGCTTCACTGTGCTCCACCAGGAGCGCGTTTTCATTCTTCGTCCCAATCTTCAGGCATTTCAACAGGCACCATCACCTCAGTCTCCAGCTCTTCAACCGAATCCACTTCCCCGATTATCCTGTGAAATATCTCTCGGGTTCCCGCTTCATCGATCATTTCGCATTCATTCTCATCAATCCAGTCGAAAAGCACATCATAGGATTCGTCAAGAGCGCTGTATGAGCCGTGATGCATCACTGAAACGAACTGTCCCCCTTCTACTCTGCGCCGTTCAAAATCCTCTTCGGGTTCAAGCTCCTCGGCAATCGGCAGGCACACTTCCGCCCGCAATTCGTCCTCGGGCACATCCTGCGGATCATCGTAGTAAATTGCGAACGGCCTGTCGCTGTAAGGATGTCCAACCCGCAGTTGCCAGGCCATCAGTTCATCCAGCCTGTCCATCACCTGGGTATAACTGCCCTGGAAAGAATGGCTCATTACCGTCTGCGGTTCAACAGTTTTAACTTCCACGTCTGCCATGTTTTACCTCTTCAGCTAAATGCGTTTACAGAAACTTCGTGAAATCGATCAATCTCTGAACGTTCTGACATAAACGTTTCACGGGTTCTTCTCTGTGAGTGCCCCGCCCGGATATACGTCCTGCTTCTCTCGGAAGATGGTAACTTGTATACTGTTTAGCAGTGTTTGTCAAATACCTGCCCATTTTTTCAGATACGCTGATCGGCCTCTAACGGTCCCCGGAGGGGCGCAGGGGTGTTCTCACGCCACCACATTGCGCCGCCGGAGCAGATTGACATAAAATTGGTCTATATGACATTTCTTCTGGAACGCAGCTCTATGGACAATCAACCCTTAAAGAACAAAATTACCGGCGGGATTCTGCTGGCCGTGGGCCTTTTTTTTCTGGCCAGTCTGTTCTCGCACAACCCGGCCGAGGGACCAATTGCGGATTTCGCCGCGGACGGCGGGGGAATCACCAACTGGTGCGGGGCCGTGGGAGCGTGGATATCGTGCTATAGTCTCATACTCATCGGCAGTATCTCCTACTTCGTCGCATTCGGCTTCATGCTGTGTGGTTATTTCCTGCTCGCCGGCCTTCCGGATGGCAGCTGGACCGGAAAGATTACCGGACTCCTGATTGCCCTCCTCGCTGTGACGCTGATCAGCGGCCTTCCCTTCATAGAAACTCATGCATCATGGGCAAAACAGTCACTCTCTCCGGGTGTTCTGGGAATTCTATTGACTCGCTGGTTACACACCTCCATTGGCTGGGGGGGAACACTGGGATTGACGGTGGTGGGACTGGTCGGCGGAGTGATGCTGCTTATCGGTGAACCTCTCAAACGTATAATATCCAGCGTCCCTCACGGCCTGAAAACTGTCAAAAACACAATCGCATCCTTGAACCTGCCCCCTGGCTCGCATTCAACGGAGTCCGCCCCCGACTCCTCCGCAACCCCACCGAGCAGGCCGGCAGACTCCCGATCCCGACACAATGCCACCGGGTCGGCGGAACAACAGTCCCGCCCTGAATTCGCCCCCAAACAGTCCGTATCCTCCGCCGAGGACTCCGCAGCTCATGGAACGGAGCAGCAGTCGCAGGCGGACAACAGCGGGAACAGTGGCGACGGGCCGGAGATCCTGGAGAGAAGGGATACGGGAACCCCCGACGAATCGAATTTTGGCCGGGCTATGAAGAAGCACGAACAAAAAACGGCGGCGGACGACGAATTCGATCTTCCGCCGCTCGATATCCTTGATGAGCCGGCGGACACGGAGACGGACGAGGACAAAAATGACCTTAAAAAGCGAGGGGAGATACTCGAAAAGACCCTGGAGGAATTCAATATAGAGGCGGAAGTGGTCAGGGTACAGGAGGGACCGGTGGTCACCATGTATGAGATTGCCCTTGCCGCCGGGACCAAAGTCTCGAAAGTGGAAACCCTGGATGACGACATGGCCATTGCGCTGAAAGCCCCAAATGTGCGCATTGTCGCCCCCCTGCCCGGTAAAAGCACCGTGGGGATCGAAGTGCCCAATCAGCAGCGAGAAATCGTCCGCCTCCGTGAACTTCTCTGCAGCATGGATGGGGAAGCCGCCGATATGGCGATACCACTTTTCCTCGGGAAGGATACGGCCGGAGACCCGCTGATAGTGGACCTGGCCAAAGCGCCACATCTTCTGATAGCTGGGGCCACCGGCTCCGGAAAATCGGTTGCCCTCAACAGCATAATCTCCAGCATTCTGATGACACGGACCCCGGAAGAAGCCCAGCTGCTGCTGATGGATCCCAAATCGGTCGAGTTCAGTGATTATAAGGAACTCCCCCACCTGATATGCCCGATTCTCACCGACATGAAAAAAGCAGCCGGCGTGCTGGAGTGGGCCTGCAAGAAAATGGACGAGCGGTTTTCCATGCTCAATCAGGTCAACGTTCGCAACGTCCACGACTACAATCAGCTGGGGCGCCGGGAGATTGTGAGACGCCTCGATCCCGAAGATGAAGCCGAGGTCGATGATGTTCCCTTCTACATGCCTCATACGGTTATCGTCGTTGATGAGCTGGGTGAGCTCATGATGGTGGCCGCCAAGGACGTCGAGTCGAGCATCATACGGCTATCACAGAAGGCCCGAGCCGTGGGTATCCACCTGATCTGTGCCACGCAGCGGCCCTCCGCCGATGTAATCACCGGCCTGATCAAGGCCAATCTGCCCGCCAGAATAGCCTTCCAGGTGTCCTCAAAGGTGAACTCCCGGGTCATTCTGGACCGTAACGGCGCTGAACTGCTCCTCGGCAGCGGCGATATGCTCATGAAACCCCCGGCCACCAGCAAGCTCGTCCGTGCTCAGGGTACCTATGTCTCCCAGAAGGAGACCAAAAATCTGGTCGATTCGCTGGCAGAACAGGGGCAGCCCCATTTCAAGGAAGAGCTGCAAAATATGAACGCGACATCCGATCCGCAGGATCACGACGATGAGCTCTATGAGGAGGCAGTCCGGATCGTGCTTGAGAATCAACGAGGTTCCGTCTCTCTGCTGCAGCGGCGCCTGGCCATCGGGTACACCCGAGCAGCCCGCCTGGTCGATATGATGGCGGAGGCGGGCATTGTGGGGACTCACAGGGGCAGTAAAGCCCGGGAAGTCCTTCTGACTCTCGAGGAATGGGAAGAAGCAAGGGAGGACGCATGAACGTTACAGCGGAAACGCCCCCCCGAGTCGCCATCGTGAGCCTTGGCTGCGCCAAAAATCTCGTCGACTCCGAGCATATCGCCTCGCTGCTTGAGAAAGCCGGAGTCGAGGTGGTAACCGACCCCACCGATGCCCCGGTGGTGATCGTGAACTCCTGCGGTTTTATCGATATCGCCAAAGAGGAATCCATTGACTCCGTTCTGGAAATAGCTGACCTGAAGACAGAGGGCAATCTTCGGCGACTGATCCTCACCGGATGCCTCTCCGAGAGATACGGCCAGGAACTGCGAGAATCACTCCCGGAAGCAGACGTCATGCTGGGGATCGACCCCCACGGCGCCG
Source organism: Candidatus Brocadiia bacterium (assembly GCA_046539705.1). Lineage (GTDB taxonomy): Bacteria > Planctomycetota > Brocadiia > SM23-32 > SM23-32 > CAZXYF01. The sequence continues at coordinate 3,701 of JBKHGK010000016.1, forward strand.
CTCGGGCCGCTCTCTGGGCCCTCGGAATGAAATGCCCACTTCCCTCACAGTGCAACATGCGCGCTGTCCGCTTTACACCTCCCTGGTGGAGCTATCTTCGTATCTCCGAGGGATGCGATAACTGCTGTTCATACTGCGCGATCCCCAATATCCGGGGCCCGCTGGTGAGCAGACCGCATGAGGACATCCTGGCCGAGGCCCGCCAGCTGGTGAACGAAGGCGCCCGAGAATTAAATCTGATCGCCCAGGACACAACGGCCTACCAGCATGACCACGGACAACAGGGGCTGCACAAATTGCTCGACGATCTGTGCCATCTGGAGAATCAACCCTGGATACGATTGCTGTACACCCACCCGGCCCACTACTACACGGAACTGATCGACGTGCTGGCTGAACAGGAGGCCATCTGCCCCTATCTTGACATTCCCCTCCAGCACGTCTCGGATCCCATACTCAAACGGATGGAACGGGGAGTGACAAAAGCCCGGATAGCCGATCTGATTTCCACCCTCAGGGACCGTATCCCTGATCTGACCCTCCGGACCACCTTCATGGTGGGATTCCCCGGCGAGACGGAAGAACAGTTCCAGGAAATACTCGATTTCGCCGAGGAGATCGAGTTCGAACGGATTGGCGGATTCAAATATTCACGGGAAGAGGATACTCCAGCATCCACTTTTGATGCCCCTGTGCCCGAAGAAGTCAAGGAGTCCCGATACGAGAGACTTATGGAACTCCAGCAGACCATAATGCGCCATAAAGCACGAGAAAGGGTCGGAGAGACCACCGAGGTCCTCATTGAAGGATATCGCGAGGACATTCCTGTGGGACGCAGCGCGGCCGAGGCTCCGGACGTGGATCCACTGATCTTCTTCGACGAAGCCGATTCGCTCCATGAGGGTGCGCTGGTGAGGGCGGAGATAGTGGACAGTATCGAATACGATACTATAGCCAGCGTTCGGGAGGTCATCAGAGATGGGGAATAAATTCCCGTGGCGTCGAATCCTGCTTTCCGGCCTCGGCACAGGTTATCTGCCCCTGGCTCCCGGCACATGGGCCTCGGCAGCCGCCGCGGCTGTTGCTCTGGGGGTGGAGCACTGGTTGCCGACGCCCGTTGCCATCCTCGTCCTGATGCTGTCCTCACTCGGTGCGCTCACGGGTGGTGTGTGGCTCGGACAGTGGGCGGAACAACATTACGGGGAAAAGGACCCCCCCACGGTTGTTGTCGACGAATTCGCCGGGCAGTGGCTGGTGTGCCTCCTCTTTGGCTGGCGCCCGGAGAGCCTCCTTGCCGCCACCGGAATTGCCTTCCTGACTTTTCGCATTTTCGATGTAATAAAACCGCCACCGGCCCGACGCCTCGAACACCTTAACTACGGATGGGGCGTCATGCTCGACGACCTGGTGGCAGGAATATATGCGGCGACAAGTTGCTGGGTCATATATCTTCTCTGGCCCGCACCATTCACCTGAAATCAAACCGGCCCTTCACTGTCCCCTCCTCTCAGCCGGGAATGCCCGGGTAAATCGGGGGCGACGGACAAACAGATGCGGGACAGAACCTGAAAAGCCCTACAGCGCACACTCCCCTCCAATTGCGAAAACGTGTCTAATGTGTATACTGTACTGTTCAGCGGGCTATAGGGTACTTTAGGCGGCCCCCCGTTTCCCGTTACCTGCCGGGGCTGATGTCAGCAGCAAAATCGCGGCGAAGCTCGGGGGTTCCCGAACGACTGTGTATCCTGAGAAACGGCATTATTTACAAAAGAGGAACAACCCACGTGAAAGTTGCACTCGCATATGACAGATGGGCCAGCTATGAGCCGGATGCCTCCCTGCCGGATGATTTCGGGGCCGAGTTCGACGACGAGGCAACCATCACCGGATTACTGCGCGCTATTGATGCAGCCGGCCATGAGGCCGCGCGATTGCCGGTGGACGAAGAGCTGCCCCAAAGGTTGCGCCGCCTCCACCTGGATCTTGTTTTCAACATAGCGGAGGGCACCCGGGGTCCTTCCCGGGAATCCCTCGTGCCGGCCTGGCTGGACCATCTCGGTATCCCCTACACCGGATCCGATGGGCTGACTCTCGGTTGCAGCCTGGATAAAGCGCTGACCAAAACCCTGGTCGAAGCGGCGGGCGTAAGGACTCTCCCCTACAAACGGGTCGGCTCCGTGGAGCAAGCCCGCCAGGCCGATCTGAATTTCCCGGTCTTCGTGAAGCCCAATCGGGAAGGATCGAGCATGGGAGTTCGCCGCACTTCTCTTGTGCGAGATGCCGAAGCGCTCGGGAAACGGACGGCCTGGGTGCTCAATGAATACAATCAGGATTGCCTCATAGAGGAATATGCACCGGGACGAGAGTTCTGCGTCGGCCTGCTGGGAAACGCCCCCCCGGAGATCCTCCCCGTTGTGGAGATACTGAATGAAGAGGACTTTTACTCCTATGAGTTAAAAAGCAGACATCAGAAACGTCTTGTCTGCCCCGCTGACATCTGCGACGAGCTCCGTCATGAAATGCAGGACATGGCACTCAGTGCCTACCGGACCCTGCGCTGCAGAGATCTTGCCCGCGTGGATTTCAAACTCGATGGAAACGGACGGCCCGTATTTCTGGAGATCAACCCGCTGCCCGGGCTGTCCTCCGATTACAGCATTTATCCTCATCAGGCGGAGAAGGCCGGACACGATTATGATGGACTTATAGCCGCCATCATCGATGGCGCACTCAAACGAGCACACATTACCGAAAGGACGCAGCCATGCAACACCAGGACGACTGGCGCTGGCAACTGCGAAACCGTATAACCACGATAGAAGAGCTTGAACAGTATATAGAACTCACGCCGAAGGAGAGAGCGGGGATCGAGGCCGCCAGTGAACGTTTCACCTGGGCCATTCCCCCCTACTACGCCGGTCTGATGGATCCCTCGGATCCGGAAGACCCCATCAGACGTCAGGCCGTGCCCAGCCGGGAAGAACTGCAGGATGATCTCGGCGTCCCTGACCCACTCGAAGAGGGCAAACATTCGCCCACTGATCTTATCATCCGCGTCTATCCGGATCGGATAGCGTTCTGCGTGGGAAACCGCTGCGCCATGTACTGCCGGCATTGCCTCCGGAAGGAGACGATGGTCGGACGTTCGGATATAAACCTTGCGGATGAGAAAATTAATGAGGGCATCCGATGGATAGAGAACAACGAGGAGATTCGGGATGTCCTTCTGACTGGAGGAGATCCCCTCTTGCTGCCCGATGAGAGAGTGGAATCGATTGTCTCCCGGATCCACAGTATCCCCCACGTCGAGGTGATCCGGATAGGCTCTCGAACACCATGTACCCTGCCCCAGCGGATCACTCCGGAACTGTGCCAGATGCTCCAGCAGTATCATCCTCTCTACCTCAACACACATTTCAACCATCCACGCGAGATCACCCCGGAAGCGCAAAAGGCATGTACGCGCCTTGCAGAAGCCGGGATACCGCTCGGAAACCAGTCTGTACTGCTCAAGGGCGTCAACGACTCCGTGGAAATAATGAAGGAACTGTGCCAGGAATTGATGCGCATCCGGGTGAGACCCTACTACATCTACCAGTGTCAGGTGCTGAGTGGGACTCAGCACTTCCGAACTCCTGTTGAATGTGGGCGGGAGATCGTTCACAAGCTGCAGGGATTTACCTCGGGACTGGCTGTGCCCAAGTTCATAGTGGACACCCCCTACGGAAAAATCCCTCTTTCCCCCCGATACGGCCTCGGTCGTGAGGGCGATGAGTTCGTGTTAAGAAGCTGGAGCGGGAAAATATGGCGCGAACCCAATCCTGTGGACCGAGAGCCCGTGGGCCCGTGCATGGATGTTGACCCCGACTCGCGGTCGGCACTGTGCGGACAATGTGCTACCTGTCGCGTGCAATCATAAAGAATGAACCCAACAACCATAGCCCGCAACTGGTTGCCAGGTTTCCATCCCTGACACGAGTATCCGCTCACGGATCAAAGGACCATAAACCGTAACACTCTTCCCCAGCACTTCAGTGAGATCATGGACAACATTGAATCCATACCCACCTATCCACAGAATACAGGACTGACCTGGGATCACCAGCCTCTTCTGGATACGGTGCTGAAACGGGTGCAACCGGCCGTCAGCGAGCTGACCTTCGCCTACCTGTGGGGGTGGCGCCGGCATACCAGATGCCGCCTGTCCCGGGTTGATGGTGCTCTGCTGGTAATATGCGACACTGCCGAAACGGATGAGACCTACGCGTTTTACCCGCTCTGCAGTGATTCGGAGGCAAAAACAGAGCTGATCGATGACATACTCCGCAGCCGGGGCCGGATTGACAGATTTGATCGTGTCCCGGAGACAGAGGCCAAAACACTGCGGGATAAATACGGGCTTGCAATAAAACATAAGCGCGCGCGGGATGATTACGTCCACGCCGCGAATGACCTGCGACAGTTACCCGGAACGCAATTCGACTCAAAACGCAACCAGATAAGCCAGTTTGAACGAGCCTGTCCGGACGCGGAGTTTCAGGTGATCGATGAAACACTGGCCCGGCAGTGCCGGAGGTTCACCCGCCAATGGCTCAAGGAACATCCCAAAAACGATCTGGGCAGTCTCCAGCGAGAAGTGAAGACCACGGAGATCCTCCTGAACAACTTCAGCCGTCTTGGACTCCAGGGAGGTGCCCTGCTTGATGGGGACAGGATCCTTGCCTTTGCCCTCGGAGAGCCCCTGAACGATAATACATTCATCGAACGTGTGGAGAAGGCCGACACGTCTTATCCGGGCAGCTATCAGGCCATAAACCGTGCTTTTGCCCGGAATATCGCAGAGGAGTATAAGTGGATAAACCGGGAGCAGGATATGGGAGTCCACGGGCTTCGCCGGGCCAAACAGTCATATCACCCCCATCACATGGTGAAAAAATACGAGATTCGCAACTCATGACGAAACAAACCGAAGACGAACGAACATCCCATACTACCAGTTTCCGCCTCATTCTGGGATTCGGAACAGTACTGGCAATCTTCGGGATGGCTCTGCTGATAAACATTTATAATCTTGAACAGCTCAAGACCGCCACCGAAGCAGTGAGAGTCCGACAGCAGATCCGCAGACGCACGTTAAATGTGGTTCAGGCAGCCAACCGGATGAATCGGAGGTTGGGATCAGGTCTCACGGTGAAGGCGGAGACTCTGGAGGAATTCAACACCAATACTTCCCAGATGACCCACGCACTTCAGACGTTGGCCACCACCCATATAGACGCCCTTGAATGGACTGCCCTGAACGACCTGACCCTGACGGCCAAACGCCTGCATCGCTTTCTGAGCAATACGGCGGGACAATCCGGAGACGCAGGAGCGGCCGATAGACGGTCCGTAAGCCACAGACTGACCACAAAGATGTCCGACCTGAACAGCCGCGTCGGTGATTACTTCGATGCGAAAACCTATGACCTCGAAGCCCGCGCAAACTGGAGCTGGCAGGTTTCAATTATCGTTACTCGTTCAATGCTTGCGGTGGCCCTCATAGTCAGTCTTCTGGTGGTGTATATCACTCACCGGGCCATCATGAGGCCGATCAAAAAGCTCCTTGCCGGCACTCGGGCGCTTGCAGAGGGCGATCTGGATTCCCGGATTGAGGAACCCAAACGTGGCGAATTTCGCATGCTGGCCCGGAGTTTTAACCGCATGGCCCGGGCGCTACAGGACCATCAGAAGCAGCTCGTTGAGGCGGAAAAGCTCGCCACCCTCGGCCGTTTCGCGGCCGGAACGGCCCACGAAATCAATAATCCAATCACCGTGATCCTGGGATACGCCAAGACGGTCAAAAATCGCCTGAAGGAGGACTCACCGCACCGGGAGGCCCTCCAGTCCATCGTGAATGAGGCCCGCCAGTGCCGCGGAATAGTGCGCGACCTCCTGGAGATGAGCCGCCCCGCCCCCAGAACAGAGAATAATGTTTACTCCCCCGCAGAACTCGTCAACGACGTCCTGAACCTGACCGAAGTACTGGAAATGACGGACCAGACGGCCATCCACACGGACGTCCCCGACCGCGAAATATCTTTAACCATAAGTCGCTCCCGTCTCCGACAGGTGATCCTGAACCTGATTACCAATGCCCTCGAGGCCATGAAGGACCAGGAGAACAGGAAACTGGAAATTTCAGGATTTATCCGCGATGAAGACACCTCCGGAACACAAATCACCCGGGAATTGGTCCTCGTTGTCAAGGACAATGGCCCCGGCATCCCCGAGGAAGAGGCGGACAAAATATTTGAACCTTTCTTCACGACAAAATCCACCGGCACCGGACTCGGGCTCACTATGGCCTACAGCATCGTGGACGGGCACGGAGGCGAAATACAGCTGAACTCCAATCGCGAGGAGGGGACGAACTTCACGCTCCGTCTGCCCGTTCGGAATGAGGAATATCCCGGTCGCGAACGGACGAATTATAGTCGGCGGCAAGGAGCCAGCGAAGCGGGACAGTGATGGCAGAAAAGCCACAAACACCGGCATGCCCCGGAGGCGCAAGCGGTTCAATTCCCCCCTCCGGGCAAGTAAAAGACCGCTGAAGCGGTCCACTACGAGCGGGCTTGCGGATTCCGCGCATTCATCGGATCAGTCGGGATACTTCGCCCGGAAAACTCATCGAAAAAGAACGAGATGGAAGCATGACCGAGCACAACACCACAGATCAATCCCCGAAGGCTCTCAGGAGGGTACAACTCCTGATCCAGGGCCGGGTCCAGGGTGTGGGATTCCGTCCCACCCTTCACCGTCGGCTCACCGAAATGGGTTGCGCGGGATCAATACGAAATACGCCCCTGGGGGTAGAACTGTTTATCGAAGGAGACCAGAATGTGGTGGAAAAGGCGGTCACTAACTTCCGTTCACTCGTTCCCGAACGAGCACGCGTTGACAGTATTGACATACACGAGCAGGATCCCGTACACGAACAGGGCTTTACCATTGAGCGAAGTTCATCCCGGGGTATGAGCCTCCTGCCCATTCCGCCAGACCTGGCGACCTGTGAAACCTGCAGGCAAGAACTTCAGAATCCGAAGGATCGCAGATATAAATATCCCTTCAACACCTGTACGGCCTGCGGTCCCCGATTCACCATTGCCCGGGACATTCCATTCGACCGTCCGACAAGCGCGATGGCCGATTATCCGCTCTGTGGTGCATGTGGGGAGGAATACGAGACACCCCGGGACCGGCGTTTTCACGCACAGACCATGAGTTGCCCCGACTGTGGGCCGCAGCTGCATCTCGACATGATCAGTCAGATCTCGGGACCGGAATCGAGTTCGCCGATTCTCCACGCCCGGGAGCTACTCACACGTGGCTACGTAGTGGCCATCAAAGGACTGGGCGGTTTCCATCTGGCCTGCGACGCCACCGCCGACACGCCGGTCCAGAAATTGCGTCGGCGCAAAAACCGGCCGCATAAACCTCTGGCCCTCATGGCGGCCGACATGGAGACGTGTGAGGACATAGCCCGCCCGTCCCAGCATCACAAGTCACTGCTGACCTCACCGGAGGCCCCCATTGTGCTTCTCCCCCGACGGGCCGGATCGGGGATAAGCCCTTTCGTTGCCCCTGGTCTCACGGAGATCGGGATCATGCTGCCCTATACCCCTCTCCACATACTGCTGTTTGAAGACTGCACAAGTCCGGATGTGCTTGTGATGACCAGCTGTAATCGCTCCCGTGAGCCCATGGCGATACAGAAAGACAAAGTCACCGGAGGGCTGTCGGACATCGCGGATGCGGTTCTGTGGCATGATCGACCGGTGGAAAACCGGTGCGATGACTCTCTGATGGCCTCTGTCCACGATCTTCCCCTCCCCATGCGGCGCTCCCGCGGGTATGTCCCCGAACCCATCATCCTGCCCCGAGACGGCGCCCGGACCTTTGCAACGGGCGCGATGTGGAAGAATACGTTTGCGCTCACCACCACACGACGGGCCTTTTTAAGCCAGCATATCGGTGATGTGTCCGATGCGGATAACGCCCGGCACTTCCGCGAATCCTTCCGTCGGTTCTCCCAGCTTCTCGATGTTGAACCCGAACTGGTTGCCTGTGACATGCATCCTGATTATCCCACGACCCGTATTGCTCGCGACCTGGCCGAACGTTGCGAGCTCCCTCTGTTCCAGATTCAGCATCACCATGCTCATCTGGCCTCCTGCCTGGCCGAGAACAACCAGGAGGGTCCGACACTGGGAGTGAGTATGGACGGCACCGGTTACGGGGAAGATGGTTACATATGGGGCGGGGAATTCATGGCCTTTGATCTCAAGGAGTACGATCGGCAGTTTCACCTGAATTATGTCCCCATGCCGGGCGGAGAAGCTGCCGTCAGAGAACCGTGGCGAATGGCGCTGTCACATCTGGCCTCGGCTGAAGGCGTGGATGCCGCCCTCCGACGGATCTCCGGTGTGGTGGAGGAGGAACAATGTGAGAACGTCGCGGGTATTCTCCAGGATCAGTCCCTCTCACCGTTGACCTCCAGCTGCGGCCGAATGTTCGATGCCGCCTCCGCACTGCTGGGAATTCGGCCGGAAATCAGTTATGATGGTCAGGCGGCCTGTGAACTGGAGGCCTGTGCCGACAGATCAGAAACGGGCGCATACGGCTGGGGATACGATGAGGATGCCGTGCTTACCGATAATATCTTTTCTGCAATGTGCCGCGATCTTGATCGCGACCTGAACATTGGCACCATAGCCGCCCGCTTCCACAACACAATCGCCGATGTCATAATCCGAACATGCCTCCGAATGAGCAATGAGCACGATATAACCAGCGTTGCCCTCTCGGGCGGCGTCATGCAGAATCGATTTCTACTGGAGCAGACCATTCCTGAGCTTGAGAGGCAACATTTTGATGTTCTGCTGCAGACGCGTGTGCCCCCAAATGATGGGGGCATCTGCCTCGGCCAGGCCGCGGTGGCACGAACTCGGGCGGGATCCGGATGACATGCCTCTTCCGCTGAACTAAC
>JBKHGK010000017.1:0-12422 GCA_046539705.1 Candidatus Brocadiia bacterium
CCGGTCTTCCCTATGACGAAAGAGGCTTCTGCCTCTATGCTTTGTCAGGCTGCAGCTGGATGAACGCAAAGATCGATGGGTTCGCCTGCAAGTAACGCTGAGCACAATGCGGACCTTGCGCTTACTCAAACTCAAGCGTGGCTTTCCAGACCCCATCGCGTTTCTCGTGGAGAAGCTTGAGGGCCTCCTCGGCATCCTCCAGCGCGAAACGGTGGGTGATGATTCTCTCCGCTTCAATCGCCTCGCGCGAAAGCAGATCGAGCGCAACCGGAAAATCGAACGCAAATCCCATCGTCCCGAGCACGGTCATTTCATCCAGCGTCACCGTGGTGCAATCAAAAGCATCAGTTGCACGCCCGGTCCACCCCATAAGGAGGAGTTTTCCGCCCTTGCGCGTAAGTCCGACGCACCGTTTTATAGTTTCGGGGATCCCCACCGCCTCCATGACACAGTCGGCCCCCACACCGTCGGTGATCTCGGAAATAAGCTCCTGCGGATTCTGCTGCTCAGGATCTATAGCCCTGTCGATGCCGGCCTCGAGGGCGGCCTGCCGTTTACGCCGTTCGGGCTCAATGATCGTCACGTTGGCCCCTGAGTTTACAGCGTGCTGGGCCAGGAAGAACCCGATGGTGCCACACCCCATCACGACCACTTCATCACCGATATTCAGATCACATCGGCCCACCCCGTGCAGTGCGCCGCTGATCGGCTCGGCCAGTGCCGCCGTCCCAAAGTCCACGCCCTCCGGTATGCCGTGGATAAATCGTTCCTCCGTGCGGACATATTCCGCAAACGTTCCGGCCAGCTGGTGCCCCAGAACCTGGACATCCCGGCACCGATTATAATATCCGCGCAGACAGTTCGGGCATTCCCCACAGCTCAGCAGCGGCTCCACCACCACCCTGTCCCCGGTCTTCACACCCTTCACCCCATCCCCTGTGGCCTCCACCACCCCGCTGCATTCGTGTCCCAGTATGATCGGCGACTCGATCCAGGGGTGTTGTCCGAGATATCCATCAACGTCCGATCCACAGACCCCGGTGGCCTTCACCCGGACAACCACTTCACCCTCCCGGGCCTCCGGTTTATCCACCCGCTCAATACTCAGCTCATGCGGCGCGTTACATACGGCAGCCTTCATCGTGGTCATAATCTCTCTCCTCCGATCAGCTAATCCGAACTCAGAACTTCCCGCAGATCCCCCATACAGTGTTCGCAGAACGCTCCCCGCCGGATACGATCCTCAGTCAGAGTTTCCCAGGTCACAGGGGCCCGCCTGGCCTCCCGGAGAATGCACCGGTTGATACAGAACCTCGTGCCATCAACCCCCCTTTTGATATCCCGGCGGTCGGAGGACGGCACCCCCCACATAAAACAGAGCTGTCGCATAATCTCCGTCTTAACGGCCCCATAGGGGAACCCCCATATATGTTCGATCCGATGCGTGCTGATGACGGCGGCGGAATGGAGCTTACATTTTCCCACCGAGTAGGCGGGAATATCATCGCTCTCCACCGCGGGATCAAACATATCCTCCTCCATGAGAAACAGATCCAGGTGATCTCCCAGTAGCCGTTCGTCCCGCCAGGGTTCCTCCGCAAGGCTGTTGAGTAACTCCGCCGCATCAACCTGCATCCGTTCCTCGTCCATTGCGTCGTAGATATACCAGTCCACGCTCTGCCAGGGGACCAGCTTGTCATCCTCATCACGCCACTGTGGACTCCTGTACTGGCCATAATCGCGGATCGGCAGATCTTCCTCGCAATGCCCGACGGCCAGAACTTCCCGCACACCGTCTATGATGGCGCCCTTCTCCGGCCAGAATCCTTTATTATCCATCAGATTTAGCGGTTTTAATACACTCATATCAACGTCCATTATGATTAAAACGACAGACGGAGCCGCACCAGGCATCCCGCCCGCGGAAGGGGAGGCGCAAAGCTGCCGAAACTCGTCACATTCTCCTTCAGATGAGAGCTTGCACCGGACAGGCAGGGTGCCTCTCATACGTTGCGCACGATCCCTTTCAACGGGAACAGACTTATCACCAACCGCTCAGCATTTTCTCAACAACGCCAGCACATCCTCAAATCTATTATCGCGCACCAGGGCCATGGTTGCAATAAGACGGGGGCGAGGAAGTGCGGGCCGGGACAACCGTCCCGAAGGGGCATCTGACGCCGTCTCCTGGCACATAAAAGCCGCCACCTCATCTCCGGTGATGAGGTGGCGGAACGGTGTGCCTCAGTTGAGATCCTTTATCACTGCTCCTCGTCCTCAAAGGCGGCATCGAACGCAAGCTCACTCGGTTTGAAGTCCACGGACCGTACGAAGCTGGCGGCCTCGCTGGCCCCGTGTTCCCGATCCATTCCGCTGTCCTCCCATTCCACGGAAAGCGGACCATCGTAACCAATCTGGTTGAGCGCACGGACGATTTCCTCAAAGTTCACGTCCCCGCGTCCGAGGCTGCGGAAATCCCAGCCCCGTTCGGGTTCACCGAAGTCCAGATGGGAGCTCAGAATTCCTGATTTTCCGTCCAGGGTTACGGCGCAGTCCTTCATATGCACGTGATAGATCCGATCGGGGAAGGTTTCGATAAACTTCACAGGATTGATACCCTGCCACTCCAGGTGGCTCGGATCGAAGTTGAATCCAAACTCCTCGCGTCCGTCCAGGGCATCCAGGGCGCGTTCAGCCGTAACGATATCGAACGCTATTTCCGTTGGATGGACCTCGAGGGCAAACCTGACGCCACATTCCTCGAACACATCCAGGATGGGGTGCCATTGTTCGGCGAACGACTTGAACCCATCCTCGATCATTTCCGGCGGGGTGGGCGGGAAATTGTAGACGAGATGCCAGATGGGGCTTCCAGTAAAGCCGCACACCACATCGATATCCATATTGGCCGCGGCCCGCGCCGCCGCCTTCATCTGGTCAATACCCCACTGACGGGTGGCTTCCGGATCGCCTTCGCACTCATCCGGAGCGAGGCCGTAATGGCGGTCATCAATCCTGTCGGTCACACACTGTCCTGCCAGATGGTGACTGATGGCCCAGCACCCCAGACCCGCCTTCTGCAGCAGGCTGATGCGTTCATCGCAGTAGCCGGAATCTGTGGCTCCGGCCTCCGCGTCAAAATGGTCACCCCAGCAGGCGAGCTCGAGTCCGTCGTAGCCCCACTCACTGGCCTTGCGAGCAAGTTCCTCAATGGGCATATCCGCCCATTGTCCTGTGAACAATGTTACCGGTCGTGCCATGGTTTGTACCTCCGTATATCTCGTATTAAGGTAGGGAGGCCGGACGCCCATGCGCCCGGCCAGTATCCGTTCACACTTCCTCAACATCCACCCAGGTTTCTTCCTCGCTGGATTTCGTAACGGCTTCCAGGACGGCCTGGCATTTCACTCCGTCCTTGAAACTGGGCTCGGGCTGCCGGTCCTCGGCGATTGCCTCCATCATCTCTTTCATCTCATTCACAAAGCACTCACCGTAACCGATCAGATGCCCATCCGGCCACCAGTTTTCAAAACCCGGAGTTTCCTCGGAGGTGGCCAGTATCTTCCGGAAGCCCTGCTTCACACCTTCGCCGGCCTTCCAGTAATCGAGGTAGTTCATGTCCTCGAAATTCCAGCCGATGCTTCCTTTGGAACCGTTAATTTCGAAGGTATGATAATTCTTACGCCCTCCCGCAAACCGCGTGGCTTCAAAGGTGCCCAGCGCACCATTCTTGAACCTGGCGCACCAGATTCCGGCATCATCCACCGTCACTTCACCTTTCTGCTCGCTGGCTTCCCGATCACTGAGTTTCGTGCCACCTTCGGAACTCTCCACGGGACGTTCCTCGACAAAGGTCTCAAGGGTGCCCGAAACCGATTCGATATCCCCGACCAGATAACGCATCATGTCGGTGATATGCGCGCCGAGGTCGCCCAGTGCACCGCTCCCGGCCAGCTCCTTTTTCAGACGCCAGATGAGCGGAAACTGTGGGTCCATGATGAAGTCCTGCAGATACGTAGCACGGGCATGATAGATCTCGCCCAGCTCGCCGCTCTCTATCATCTGTCTGGCGAGTTTCACGGCCGGGGCCTGCCTGTAGGTGAACCCGCACATAGCCTTCACGCCCGCATTCTGCACGGCGGAGAGCATTTTCTTCGCCCCCTCAAGATCCCGGGCCAGTGGCTTCTCACAGAGAATATCTTTGCCCGCCCGTGCGGCGGCCACGGCGTTCTCAACATGAGCGAAGTTCGGACTGCTGATATCCACCAGATCAATGTCATCCCGCTCCACCATTGTTTCCCAGTCGGTGGAATGCTCTTCCCAGCCGAGGCGATCGGCCGTTGCCCTGACCACCTCTTCGGACTCCGTTCCTGCGACGCATTTCATAACGGGTTTAACGTCGGTGTCCCAGACCGGCCCGCAGTTTCTGTACCCAAAGCTGTGGGCCATACCCATAAATCCACATCCGATCAGACCGACATTCACATTTCGTTCAGCCATAGTTCCTCCTCCACAAAATAGTAACCTTACAGGCACAAGACAGGTTTACGACACTCCTCGCTGAATTGTGCCGGATTGAACCTTAAGACGTCAAGTCATTGCTCCTGATATTTGACAGACCTGGAAAACATGTCTATTTCTCAGAACCATTAAGAACAGAGCAAATTATCTCCTCCCACGCCTGCCTCTGCAGTGATTTCTCGACCACTCGATCCACAGCCTCCTCGTCGCCCGAGACCAATCCTCCCGCCGCTTGTGAACCGGACATAATGATTACGGCAATGCCGGGGACAAGATCTTTCACTCGTCGACTCAGTTCCACCCCATTCATATCCGGCATCATATAATCGATCAGGATCAGGTCATAGTCCTCTTTTTCCAGATACTGCAGGGCTTTCGTCGCCCCAGGCACCGTCACCACCCTGTACCCCAGATTCTCAAGATTGTCGGCGACGAACTTCCGCTGCATCTTCTCATCATCCACCACCAGTATATTCAGTGAGCGGTCATCTCCTGTCTCCCCCTCCTGGTCCGTCCTGGCCGGCAAAACCACATGTACCTCTGTCCCCCGACCTCTCTCGCTTTCAATCTGCATAAAGCCGTCGTGTCGGGACACAATCCCCTCCACCACGGCCAGCCCGAGTCCATTGGCCTCGGGCTGCCGGGTGGTAAAGAAGGGGTCGGTGCAATGTATGAGGGCGTTGTCATCCATTCCTTCCCCGGTGTCAACGACCCCAAGCGCCACCGAATCACCGGCCGGACGCAACCGCACTTCCACCCCTCCGTCTCCATCCAGGGCTTCTACGGCATTGTCCACAAGGTTATCAATCATCTCCCGGAGTTCAGCCGGATCTCCCTTCACCATCGGTGTTTGTTCACCAGTAACGACAAGTTGAATATCCTGATCCCCAGCTAAGTTCTCGCGTTTGGCCTCCACAGCCTCCTCAACAATGGCACGCATATCAACCGATTGTGACGTCTGTCTGGTGTGTTTTCGGTAAAACTGACCCATCCGGCGCACCGTCTCACTGGCCCGCTCACTGGCATCGCGCATTCGCTCAAGATATTCCTGCACGACATCGGTATCTTCCAGTTTTCCCGGATCATCGAGGAGAAGGTCAGCATATCCTTTTATTGGAGACAACGCATTGTTAAACTCATGGGCGATTCCACTGGCCATCCGGCTCAGGGCCTGGAAACGTTCCTGATTCACCAGTTTATTCTGCGTCTCGCGAAGTTCATTAAGAGTGCGCTCAAGCCTATTCTTTGTGTCCCGTAAAGTCTGTTCCATTTCTCTGCGCTCTGTTACATCATTGAGCATCCCATCAATCACCACCTCGGAGTCATTAATCCTTGTGGGGGTGCATTCGATCCGAAACCACCGATGCTCACCCCCGACCAGAGACTTTCCCTCCCAGCGTATCTGTTCCCCATCGGCGACCGCCCGGATAAATAAGCCCCTGAACTCCTCCCGCTCTTCGGGAAGCGGTATATGGAATATCGACTTCTCCTTCCCTGATGCATCAGCATGCGCTATACCGACAAGATCACAAAAACGGGGGCTCACGTAATCAATCTCGAATTCACGTTCATCAACTGCTCTCAGGCGAAACACGCCAACCGGGATCCGATCCACCAGCTCCTCATAACGCTGCTCGCTTTCGGCCATCTGTTCTCGGGCAGCTTCCAGTTCCTCAATCGCCTCGGCCCTTTCCGCCGCCAGTCTACTGGCCTCCCTCGTTCTGAGATGCATCACAAAAAGAAGTCCTGCAGCCATAAATGAGAAGAGCAGCAGAGCCCAGAAAACCGCCGAAGCCATCCAGGGAATCCTCGGCGGGACGAATGACGGGCCGGGTGTGGCGATGAAGACCCATTTGGTATCGCCCAAGCTTACCTCAAATATGTATTCCATATCCGGCCCCTGATCATAAGACTCGCCCCCTTCATACGCCCGCCACGGCAGATCCGTCTTGCCACCACCGTCCCTGTTTACATAGCTCTGCAGGGACAATTCTATGTCCCTTCGATTCTCCATAGCAGAGGCCACAAGTTTCTCATAATCAAAAACGAGACGGATATAATGATCGGACAACGCACATATTGTCTCGTTCTCCGGCGTGCGAAGCTCATGGGGAGTACTGACAGGGGTATATATTTCATAGACGTGGTCTCCCTGCTCGGCGTCGGCAACTGGCGCACGTGTGGAGATTACCACATCGCTCACCTGCTCATCTTCCTGCTGCATATCTACCCGCCGGGAGATGGATTCGAGGTGTAGGCCACGTATTTTGTCGCATTCCGGGGAACAATAAAAAACGGTGTAATATCGCTCTTTGTCCTCCGCCGCCCGCAATTCACCGTTTTCTCCCACTTCCAGCAGGCCCTTTCCCCCTGCTTCTGCCAGAACATCCTCCGCCGCCGAACGATATTCGTGAGGTATCACGGGGACCCAGCCCAGATGAAGCACCTCTTCCCGGCCGGTGACCATATCCGAGGCAAATTGCGCGAACTCCTCGCGGGAGACAAAATCAGAGGCATTGAAAAACCTTTCCAGAATAAAAACCTGCTCCCGCTGCCGGTTCAATTTCGCCTGGATATCCGCTTTCGCACGTTCCGCCCTGCGTTCCAGTTCACTCTCATTGGTATGCCGGATGTGTCTATTCAGCCCCACATAAACCCATATAGATAGAACCATCCCCCCCAAAAGAACAGCCAGAATTGCGGCCCAGCTGAACGGTGAGCGTGCAGAAAGCAAGTTGTTCCAATCATCCGATAGATTCATTCCCACTCCCGTCATTGTGGCCCATTTTCACCCTGCACGCGGCGGTTCGTCTATCGCCGGTCTGACTGACAATTATCGAATCAGGGCAGTTCCTCTCAAACATTGCTGCGCGGTCTGAAAAGCCCACGCCATATCACCTTCGTGCTGGGACTCAGAAACCTTCTTCTTCCAGGATCTCATCAAGATTGGCCTCAAACACGTCGAATAAATGCGGATCAAAATGAGTACCTTTCTCCTCCTGCATGATGTTCAACGCCTTATCCACTGACAATGCCTTTCTATATGGCCGATCACTGATCAATGCATCAAAAACATCCGCAAACGTACATATACGCCCCTCTATCGGGATATCCTCACCTTTCAAGCCGTGTGGGTATCCGCTTCCATCCCATCGTTCATGATGATATTCGGCGATCAGAGCCCCCGTCTGCAAAATCTCCGACGATGATCCGCTCAGCAACTCCTGCCCGAGCTTGGTGTGAGTTTTCATCGTCTCCCACTCCTCCCCCTCCAGCTTGCCGGGCTTCAGAAGTATATCGTCCGGTATACCAACCTTACCAACATCGTGCATATAACTCGCGTATCGGACGACCTCTATTTTGTCGGTATCGATTCCGCATTTTTCGGCAAGGATGCCCGTACAGCGGCTCACGCGTTCGATATGAAATCCAGTTCCTCTATCCTTAAATTCGGCCGCCAGTGCCAGCCTGTTGATCGTCTCCACATAAGCGTTCTGCACTTCCTTTTTGGAGTTCGCCAGTTCCTGCATGGTCTCCCGCAGTGCCGCCGTCCTTTTATCGACCATCTCTTCAAGATGCGCCTGATGTTGCTTCAGCTGATCCAGCGCTTCCTTTTTTTCCAGCTGGGATGAAACCCTTACCTGCAATTCGGTCATATTGACCGGTTTGGCAATAAAATCCGCTGCCCCGGCCTCCACGGCCTGCAACCTGTCGCTGTGGCTGTCCTGCCCGGTTACCATAATAATCGGCAGCTGCTCGTTCTCCTCCGTCATCCTCCGGGCGACCTCATACCCATCTATACCGGGTAGATTTACGTCCAGCAGAACCGCGTCAAAACCCAGTTTCATCTTTGCCAGTGCCTCGAAGCCATCCTCCGCGAGTTCAGCCTGCCACCCACATTGCTGAACCAGTTCGCTCAGCAACTGCCTCGCTCCTCTATCATCATCGACCACAAGTATACTTGCCGTTCCTTCTTTGCTTATGTCTGCGCTCATTATTCTATGATCCCATAACTTATAGTGAACATGACCCATCCCCCCGTCCTGCCGAACAATCGAACAAAAAACAAATAATATACGGTGGCCTCCCTGAAGTAAGCCCGGGGATAAACAACATAAACATTAACCGTTCCACGGTGCACATTATTCATCCATATGTTCTGAAATGGCGGAGCGCAACGTATCAAGACTCACGGGTTTGGATAGCACAGTTCTCACGTGATCGGGCTTGTCCGAGTTTGCCTCCATCATATCCCCGAATCCCGTGACCATGATAACTGGCATCTCTGATGCAATCTCGCTTGCTGTCTGTGCAAGCGCATCGCCGGACATCCCCGGCATCGCTCTGTCAGTAATCAGCAAATCATACTTTTTTTCCCGTAACAACTGTAACGCGGTGTCACCATCCTCCGCCAGGTCCACGTTGTGCGTGAGGATACTCAGCATCTCCTCAAGCAAGCCCCTCTGAGTGGGTTCGTCCTCCGCAACAAGCACGTCAAACGAACCGGTGCTCTGGTCCGGATCCGCCACCGGCTCATCATCCTCTTTCTCCTCCCCCCGCATCGCCGGCAGATAAATCCGAAAACCGGTGCCCTCCCCCGGCTCGCTATCAATTTCGATCTGCCCTCCGTGCCGCCGCACAATGCCCTGAGTCACCGATAGGCCGAGCCCCGTCCCAGCATCTCCCTTCGTGGTATAAAACGGCTCCATACACCGCGGACGCACCTCGTCATCCATCCCCACACCGGTGTCACGAACCTCGATGACTACTCTCTCATCCTCAACTCCCGTACCTATGATTATTGTCCCCTCTTTCTCTATAGCATCAACTCCATTGAATATCAGATTCGTCATCATTTCATGCAGCTCGGCCTCGTTACCGTTTACCGGGGGGACGGGTGAAAGGTCTTTCTCAAGGGTAATGCATTTACCCTGGGCCTGAGCTTCCTGCTGCCAGCGGGGCCGGGTCATGGAAATGGCTTCATCAATAACTGTGTTCACGTTCAATCGATGCAACTCTGCATCTTCACTGGGCTTATAAAACTTACGCATCCGCCGCACCGTCTCAGCCGCATTGTTCGCGGCATTTTCTATGACGCCGAGATAGTGCTTCAGACTGTCGTCATCAGACCTTTTATCTTCATCCCTCAACAGAAGTTCGGTGAATCCCCGAATCGTGGAAAGCGCATTGTTGAAATCATGGGCAATCCCGCTTGCCATCTGATTTAGTGCCCTCTGCCTTTCCTGATCCACCAGCTGTTCCTGTGTCTCCTTTAACCGACTCAGGGTCTTTTTCACGCGCTTCTGACTCTCTTTTTGCGCCGATATATCGTTGGCGGTGGCTATATAATTCTGAGTTCTCCCATTCTCATCGATAACGGCTGTGACGGTTGCGTAACAAACTTTCGCCTCTTCCCCCGATCCCCCGATCCGCACTTCTCCCTCCCACTCGCCATTTTCCCGGACACTCCGGAGAATTTGCTTTGTTGTCCGTTCGGCTTTGTCCCCGGCAATCCGTCTCAGTACGGACACACCGTTCTGGCCCTTAACGTCTTCCCCCAGCAGTTTCCGTGCAGCATTGTTCGTAAAAATAATCCGTCCGTTGCTTCTGGTAACTATTATTGCTTCCTGCGCCGCCTTCACAGCTTCCAGCAGGCGATCGGTGCGCTGACGGGCGCTGATATCGCGCACTATCGCAAGAACCGCCGGGTCTCCATTGTAATTGATAAGTCTGCTGTTGATCTCCACGGGGAACCGGCTCCCATCCTGCCGGCGATGCACGCTTTTGACCAGCAGTTCCCCATTCTGGCGAAGTTCCTCCAGATGGCGGTGGAGCTGGTCCCGGCCCCACTGGTCCTCGATATCTCCAACCCTCAGTTCAAGCAATTCATCCATATCGTAGCCCAGCTGCTCACAGGCACGCTGATTCACTTCAAGCAGATTACCCTCAAAATCATGCACGTACACTGCATCGGCAGAGCCTTCAAAAAGCGTGCGATACCGGGCTTCCGCCTCCCGTGCCACCTCAAGGGCTCGTCGTGAGTCGTTTTCCACGATTTTCCTCTCCTGGGAATAGGGGACCAGACCTTAACTGAACTCCAGATTCCTCTCTGCCGCAGAGCTTGTATAACACCACATCACCATTTGCCCGAATGCGGCCCACCCGGCTCACTCTCCGTGAAAACCCAACCTGGAATGTCCGTACCGCCCCCTCTTCTATTATCGGCAATCTCTCCTGTGATCTGCATAATTGTAACCGTTTGCGCCCTGTATATGAAACCGAACGTCTTAATCCGCCTATTTCACAAACCTCAGATCCTGATCATTCTAAAAGCAACTGCAGCAAACGTGAATCGCAAACTCACAGACAGGTTTATAACAACAGGGTGTTTGCAACAGTACCGGCGACACCGGTTTGGGCGCGCAGTCTCGGGACCGAGCCGTCAGCACACCATTCTATAAGAACAGCCTGCAGTTGCAGTGCAAGCACACGAGCACTCCTGTATGTTCCTCCAGATGCCGCACTGACAACTCTTCTCTCCTCCCCCCTGAGCATCATCTCAGATCAAAAATTCTAAAAAAGTGAACAATGTCTCTTCCAGCTCCACCAATGCAGAGAAGGTGGTGGATATATTAAGTGTTCCAATCAACCATGTTTTATTCAGTCAACCGCCCCATGAATACCGGGGAGACTAGAAAACCGCGAGGTCCACCGATCGCATACTGCACGGCCGCAGAAAACGTATTGGTCGTGGATAAATCGTCTGTACCCACTTACTTTTGAACGGAGGAAAGAACGATGCAAAACTGGCTGAAGAAAGCGCTTGTCGTCCTGGTCATCGCATCGATGGCCGGATTTGTGGTTGGATGTGAGGAGGAAGGTGCTCCCGGCGGAGCGCCGGAGCAATCTGGAGAGGAAGCCGAAGAGCTACCTCCACCCCCTGAACAAGAAGAAGGCGAAGAGGGCGAAGAAGCCGAAGAAGGCGAAGAAGGCGAAGAAGGCGAAGAAGGTGAAGAAGGTGAAGAAGGTAAAGAAGGGGATGGTGAAGAGGAAGAAGACATGGGTCCCCTCGCACCACCCGAATAAACCTAACTCTCAATCAGACTCATCCGGAAAAGGGTGGAACAACAGTTCCGCCTTTTCCGATCTCTGCTTTTCGACCAACTTCCAAGAAAGGAATTCGACAGCATGAAGCAATTCAGACCATCACGTGCAAACATCACAACTGTACTGACCGCCATCATCGTTGCAGCAGCAATGATGACAGTAGCGTCAACGTCCCTTCAGGCCCAGATGCCCGAGGGTGGCGAGCAGGAGGAACAGGCTGAAGAACAGGAAGGTGAGGAAGAACAGGAAGGTGAGGAAGAACAGGAAGGTGACCCCATTGTGGGAACCTACGATGAACAAATGGTCTTCCAGCAATATCCCGGGCGCGAAGAACTGATGGAACTCCATCAGGAATCGCAGAAGGAGATGCAGAAGGCACAGGAAGAGGAAGACCAGGAAAAAACAATGAAACTCCAGCAGGAACTCCAGCAAAAACAGCAGGAAATCATTGAGGAGTTCCAGGACGAAGTCGAGGAGAAACTCCCCGAAGTGGCCGAAGAAGCCGACGTGAAGGTGATCGCCGTTCAGGTTCAGTATACCGAAGACGGTATTGCCTCTCAGGACCTCACGGATGAGGTTATAGAGGCCCTCGGAGGCGATCCGGAAGAGGCTGAAAAACCCATGCCTCAGCAGCCGGCCGAATAATCGCACCTCCTCTTCACTCACCAGCCGCACCGGTTATCCCGGTGCGGCTCTTTTTTTTGTGTACCGGCGACTTACATAAGCGGCAAGAAATAAGTACGTTCCGGTTTTTGTTTTCTTGAGCCCGCGAAGCGGGCGGTTGAGAGCGTAGC
>JBKHGK010000018.1:0-12372 GCA_046539705.1 Candidatus Brocadiia bacterium
TGTTCCTCCGAATCACCTGTGTTCTCGTATATATCGACATCCTCCTCGATATAGGCACTGTTTCTCAACCACCGGGGACGGTTGAAGAGGACAAGGGATACCCGGCTATTCCGCCAGATGCAACCTGACCGTTTTATGCATGTTCCCCAGGGTCTCTCCCGTGTCCCCCATATACACCCCCTCAACTCGTCCCTTAATATACTCGTACTCTTCATCCACCAATTTTTGCTCCGTAATGGTCATACTGACAAATCCCGTCACATAAAAGCTGGCATCACCGCTTTTACCTTCAACGTTACTATAAATACACCCCACCACAACATCTCCCGTCTCGATGTGATCACCGGCAGGTTGTGATATTGATGATTTGAGGCCCGTGCTCCCATCAAATTTCACGTAACCATCGTCCGGGTCAATAATCACCTTTTCGTCCCATCCATCCGCGGTCCACTCTTTCAGATCACTGGCGGACTCATTGCCGCCATCGAAATTGAGCATCCCAAAAACTCCGGGGGCCAACTCCTTATCATTGTAAAAGATCATTTCCGACCCGATGCTGGCAAGATCCTCCTCGTACACGCCGAAGGGGGCAAGACCGTAATTGTCAAAATGAGCGACTCCAACCGCCTCCTGGTCCACCGCGTTAATACCCAGAACTCCACTGAAAAAGGGAATTACCGTCCCCCCGGGGCCGCCTCGTTGAGAGACACTCGCAGCTTCACAGCATTCGCCGGGGTTTCACTATCGTATGACACGAATTCTCCATCCTCCCAACGCCCCCACGTCGCCTCCGTTGCTACGCCCTCGTAGATCATCTCCGCGATAATCTCTCCTTCTTGAGCGCCTGCCTGGCGGGAGGAGCTGCGGGATTCGCCCCTGGAACGGGCTAAGGCTTCAGGGTGCCACGGTCAAGGCGCTGTTTGCCTTGACCGTGCCGTGACGACGCCGGGATAGGCGCACCTCACGGTCAAAGCGGATCGAAACGAGCGATCCGCTTTGGCCGTGCCACCCCTGAAGCCAAACCTGAGAGGACTTTTGCAGGACCGCTTAGACTACAGCGTTTCCACCCTGTTACGACCGTGGTTTTTGGCGTTGTACATCGCTTCATCGGCGCGCCGGACCAGCTGTTGCGCGTCTTCTCCACCAGGGCGGAGAGCAAAACGATTACAGTTCCAGTAATGAGAGCCCGTTTGAGGTCAAGCATGAGAAAGGCGCTGATGACAAGCACTCCGACCGCCCAGTAGTGGCCTCCTCGCTGTCTGTGACTTTGCGATTCACCTCTGCTGAAATTGCTTTTAGAACAATTAAGGATTAAGGTTTGTGAAATATGCGGGCTCACAGGCTTTGATCCGACATACGATGAGATCGGAACTCGGACCACTTCCGAAAAAACCGGGGGGCAAAGGACAGTTCGCAAAGCGCCTCAGGCTCCGGTCATCTCTTCCCAGTCCCTGAACTCAGCGTCTCCCCATAGCACGTTGAGCTGGTAGAGTGACCTGCGCTTTTCATCGAAGATATGGACCACAACGTCCCCCAGATCCACCAGTATCCAGCCCGATTCCGGAACTCCCTCCACGCCGAGCGGCTCTTTATCGAACTCCGCAGCCAGATCCTCGGTTTCCCGGGCGAGAGCCCGCAGGTGTCGCGGATTTCGCCCGGTTGCCACGATAAAGTACTCGCCGATGGTGGTCAGCTCGTGCACATGCATCACATCGATATCATCGGCCTGGTTTTCATACAGGCGCTCCGCACAGGTAGCTGCCAGAGTATCGGGGGCTATCCGTGTCACTCAGTTGCCTCCGAGATGCAGGAAGGACCTGACTGCGGGGGACCAGGTAACCACCAGTCCGGCGAAGGAGACTGAGGTCATTGCCATCAGTTTGATCAGAATATTCAGGGATGGCCCGGATGTATCTTTGAACGGATCTCCGACGGTGTCCCCCACGACGCTTGCCTTATGCGCATCGGAGCCTTTGCCGCCGAGATTACCCTTCTCGATCCACTTCTTGGCATTGTCCCAGGATCCGCCGCCGTTGTTCAGCAGGCATGCCAGAGACAGTCCGGAAACCAGCGCGCCGGCCAGAAGCCCAAGCACGCCAGGCACTCCAAGGACGAGTCCGACGACTATAGGCGCAACGATGGCCAGGAGTGATGGGACGACCATTTCCTTCTGAGCCCCTTTGGTCGCTATTTCAACACAATGGGCATAATTCGGGATCGATTCCCCATCATCCATCTCCGTGCGGTGCGGCCAGTTATCGGGATCGGCCGCTTCTTGCTCGCTCATGCCATCGCCCATCAGTTTTTCGCGCAGTTTTTTGAACTGCCGGCGTGCTTCCTCGACCATCTCACCGGCCGACCGTCCGACCGCGCGCATGGTCAGGCCACAGAAAACGAAACCCATCATAGCTCCGAGGAACAGACCTCCAAGCAGGCCGGGATTGAGCAGGTCCAAACCGAAATAGCTAACGAGATTGGTGATACCCATCACTTCCGAGTCGGCCGCATCCACCAGAGTCCATCCTTCCGCCTGCAGGTCCTGTGCCACCTCGGGCATATCTCCGAGGTAAAAAGCGGTTTGCGTGCTGACGACTCGGTACACATCGGCATCGGCCAGTGCCCCCCTGATCATAGTGGGGAGCTGGGCGATATAGGCGGCAAGAAGTGCCATGGCCGTGAGCGCGGCCGAACCGATGGCAAAGCCCTTACCGGTGGCGGCCGTGGTGTTACCGAGCGCATCCAGGGCATCGGTCCTTTCCCGCACCTGAGGATCAAGCCCGCTCATCTCGGCATTACCTCCGGCGTTATCGGCCACAGGACCATAGGCATCGGTCGCCAGGGTGATCCCCAGTGTAGAGAGCATCCCAACGGCCGCAAAGGCAACTCCATAAAGTCCCTGATTGATGCCACCTTCCGCGAACCCTCCTGCCAGGCCGAACGCGGCAATAATGGCAACGACTATCGTGACCACCGGTATGGCGCTTGAGAGCATTCCAACAGCTATTCCTTCGATGATGGTCGGTGCGGCACCCATCGGCGCCTGCTCGGCCACTCCGCGGGTCCAGCTGTATTCATCGGCCGTGAACCATTCGGTGGATTGCCCGATAATAAAGCCGGCCAGCAGGCCTGCACAGACGGAGCCGAACACGCCCCACTGGAACAGTCCAACACCCGACATCACCGCCAGAGCCACCACGACAAAGGCCGTGCTGCTGAGGGTTCCAATCAGCAGTGCGGTAAGCAGATTCTTCTGAGTGGCGTCCTCTTTACAGCGCACCAGATACACGCTGATGATGCTGAACAGGATTCCAAGGCCCGCCACAATCATCGGCAGCGTCACGTAGAGGGCCGTTGACATGGCTCCAACCGCCAGCGGTATCGAGGCGCCCAGCGCACTTGTGGCCAGGATGGATCCGACGTAGGACTCATACAGGTCCGCCCCCATACCGGCGACGTCCCCAACGTTGTCACCAACGTTATCGGCAATGGTGGCGGGGTTCCGCGGATCGTCTTCGGGGATTCCCGCTTCCACCTTGCCCACCAGGTCCGCCCCAACGTCGGCGGCCTTGGTGTAGATTCCTCCGCCCACACGGGCGAAGAGCGCCATGGTGGAGGCGCCGATACCAAAGGTCAGCATGGTGCTGGTTATCTCGCCCAGCATCGTATGTATAAAGGCGGAGTTCTGCCACAGCTGTTCCCCCCATTCGAAACCATTTTTCACCGCGAGGGATTCGGCCATTCCCCACATGTTATTCCAGTAGATCAGCACCATCGCGAAATACCAGACCGCCACGTTGATCAGGCCGAAGCCCACGACACTCAGTCCCATCACGGCACCGCTTCGGAAAGCCACCTGGAGCCCCCCATTCAGCGAGTCACGCGCCTTGTTGGCGGTCCGTGCCGAGGCCTGAGTCGCCGAGCGCATCCCCAGAAAGCCACACAGACCGCTGAAGAAACCACCGGCCAGAAAAGCGGGAGGCGTGAATGGATTCTGGACGCCGAAAAGCGCAAGCACCAGGAAGACAACAAACAGGATGGCGAACACCACAGCGACAACCGAATACTGGCGCCGCAGATAGGCGTTGGCACCTTCCCTGACATGCTGCGCGATCTCACGCATCATGTCCGTTCCCTCTTCGACCTGCATAAATTGCTTGAAAAACTTCAGGGAGAAAAACAGGCCAATTATCGAGGCCACGGGTGCTATCAGCCATATTGCAGGCACGCCGGGCAGAAGCATAGTGACACTTTCAGAACCTCCTTCTGCAGCCATTCCACTGGATGCAAAGAAACCAAGTCCGGCGGCGGCAACAAGGGCCGCCCTCATCATCCCAGCTGTGCGGTCAGAACCATTCGACATCTTCGAACTAAGGGACATCAACTTCCTCCGTATTCAAACGTAAACTCTCTCCACATGACAGTAATTTCGTATCTCCCCGGTGGGACGGACAACTATCCGGTGACCCGGGCCACGCTCCAAGAAGGGCGGAATTATAAGGCTGAGACGGATGATGTGCAAATCCCGGCAGCATTCACCAGATAAGCCTGCCCGGTGACCGATGACCGGTGATCAGTGATCGGTCTGCACACAACATCGCACTCGACACGTGTCTCATCATTTCAAGTACAACCAGTGATCTGCCAGACTCGCCCTCAGACGCTGTTTCCCACCGATAACCGATCACCGATAACCCGCCCGTCCCGGCCCCTTCACGACTTCCGGTTGGCCATTGCCCCAATGGCCTCCCTGTTGGAACTGACGTAATCAATGGCCGACCAGAGGGTGACCACGACAATCGGAACCATCACGGAGTAGAAAACCGTTGCCCGGTAATTCTGCAGGGACGGATAAAAGTGCGAAGCGGCGCGCACGGCAAGAAAGATTATAATTCCACTCCCCTGGAAAACCGCTTTCATCTTTCCGCTGAACCTGGCCGACAGCACCACTCCCGTGGACGCGGCAAAGGTCCGGGTATAGGCCACCGCCGCATCCCGATAAAAAATAGCGGCCACTATCAGAACCGGCCATACGTCTCCCTGCACGCTGGATTCGGTGGTAAACGCCAGAAAGACGCTGAAACGCGCCACGCTGTCGGCCAGTGGATCGATAAGCTTTCCTATCTCGCTGACCTGTCCGTAACTGCGGGCAATATAGCCATCAAGCAGATCCGTGACCTCAA
Source organism: Candidatus Brocadiia bacterium (assembly GCA_046539705.1). Lineage (GTDB taxonomy): Bacteria > Planctomycetota > Brocadiia > SM23-32 > SM23-32 > CAZXYF01. Next base: position 5,181 of record JBKHGK010000018.1, read on the forward strand.
AGGCAATGGCAATAACCAGGGCACCTACTGCCGCGCGGGGGCCTCCCGTGGCAAACACCACGATAAACACCGGAGCCATAGCCAGGCGCAGACATGTCAGGATGTTGGGAATTGTCACGGTCAGACCCTGGTTATATCCTCGGTTTTCTTCTCAAGCATATCCTCCACCTTTTCCGTATATTCATCGGTAAGGTCCTGGATATGCTCCTGTCCCCGTTCACAGTCGTCTTCACTTATTTCGGATTGATTTTCAAGTTTGTCAAGGTGCTTGTTGGCATCTCTGCGTATGTTCCGTATGGCCACCCGCGCGTCTTCCGCCACATTTTTAACACGATCGACAAGCTGATTGCGTCTCTCCTCGCTCAGCCCTGGTATGGAGAGGCGGACCACCTTACCGTCGCTCTGGGGCTGAATTCCAAGGTCACTCTGCTGGATGGCCTTCACGACGTTCTCGATGCTCGAAGGATCATATGGTTTAATCACAATCATCTGGGGATCGGGCACCCCGATGTTAGCCATCTGCTTCAGGGGGGTTTTCGAGCCATAGTAGTCGACTCTGATGTTCTCAACCAGGCCGGGGCTCGCGGTGCCGGCCCGGATAGTTTTCAGCTCATCCCTGAATACGTTCACAGCTTTCTGCATCCGATCTTCCGCATCCAAAAGAATCTCATCCATGTCCATGATCTGGGCTCCCTATAAGAGTTCCGACGGATTCACCGGCCAGCGCGCGGCGTATATTGCCGCTTGTGCGGTAATTGAGAACGCGCACGGGCAGTTGATGTTGCATACACAATGAAACTGCACACAGATCCATCACCTTGAGTCGACGCCTGAGGACCTCCGCACAGGAAAGGTGTTCAAAAAACTCACTGTCCTTGCTGGTCTCGGGGTCCGCACTGAAAACCCCATCCACCCTCGTGGCTTTCAACAGCACATCCGCGCCAACCTGGATCGCCCGTAGAGCGGCAGCGGTATCAGTGGTGAAAAGGGGATTCCCGGTGCCCCCCGCAAGGACAGTCACCTGCCCGTTCGCCAGGTCCGCCTGGACCTCCCCGGAGTTGAACTCGGGGATGACGCCCGGCACGGGTATCGCACCATAAATGCTGGCCGGAATATCCATCTTTTCCAAACAGTCCAGCAAAATCAGACCGTTGACCGCCGTGGCCATCATCCCCGCATGGTCGGCCCTCAGCCTGCCGTTGCCCGTCTCACAGAAAGACGCCCCCCGCATGATGTTTCCGGCTCCCACGACAACGGCAATCTGGTCGCAGATTTCCCGACAGCCGGCCAGTTCCTCGCTGATAAACCTGACCCTGCTCCGGTCAATGCCGGCATCATCAGCAAATGCGTTGCCGCTCAGTTTCAGCAATGCCCTGCTGTAGCCAGGTTCACTCATTCAGAACATCCCCTTGTCGTCCTATAACATTCTCCACGTTCCACAACCACACGGGCCACAAACAGGGCTGCCCCTATTCGGCTTCCGACTGGTCGGATTCTTCGTCCTGTTCGCCGCCCTGACCCACTTCCAGACGTTCGAAACGGGCAACCTTGATCTTCTCTCCAACCACTGTAATCATCTCATCAACCAGGTCCTGGATGGTCTTCTCGCTGTCCCGGATGTATTCCTGTTCCATCAGACACGATTTGGCATAGAATTTTTCCATCTTGCCGTCCACGATCTGATCAACCACATGATCCGGTTTGTCATCGGCATGCTTGGCATAGATTTCTCTTTCTCGTTCCACCACTTCCTCAGGCATGTCCTCCCGCCCAACAACCATAGGATCCATCGCTGCCACCTGCATGGCGATCTCGCGACCGAGCTCCTGGAAATCCTCATTGCGTGCCACAAAATCAGTCTCACAGTTCAGCTCAACCAGGACGCCAATCTTGTTGTTTCCGTGCACGTACTGGGCGATTATACCCTCATCGGCACTCCGGCCCTTTTTCTCTTTGGCCTCGGCTTTACCCTTCTCCCGGAGCACCGTCATGGCCTTTTCCTGATCTCCATCCGCCTCTACAAGGGCCTTTTTACAGTCCATCATGCCAGCACCAGTTTTCTCGCGCAGTTCCTTCACTTCCTGTGCAGATACACTCATATCTTTCTCCTGAAACGTCTCTATTACCGTTAGTTCTGAATTGAGTTGCCGTTCTTCAATCGTTATTTACAATTCCACTCTTCACGTCTCGGTCCGATCAATTATCCTGTGGGCGAGCTCACGAGCACTGCACAAGCTGGTCACAGCGCCGCGGAGCCGGGGAAGACGGCCTCCCGTCCACAGATCCGACCCGCATTTGTGAGAATTCACCCAAATCTGGACGATCCGCCCCTCTTCTCCACCCACACACCGGCCGGCCGCTACTCCTCCTCAGCCGGTTTTACCTCCTGTTCGGAGGGGGCTTCATTGTCCTCCGGGACGCTGGCAGGAATTTCTTCCTCCTCCTTCGGCCCGCCGACTTCTGCCCTCTCCCGGCCTTCCAGCACCGCATCCGCCATGATTTCCACAAAGATCTCGATCGATCCGATGGCATCATCGTTGGCCGGCACCACTATATCAATATCCTCCGGATCAGCATCGGTGTCCATCCACGCAATGGTGGGAATCCCGAGTTTGACCGCCTCGCGCACCGCAATACTTTCCCGAGACGGATCAACGATCACAAGCAGCCCGGGAAGCTGGTCCATCTCTCGGACGCCGCCCAGATTCCGAAGGATCTTCCGTTTTTCCCGCCTGAGGGAGGAAATCATCTTCTTACTGTATTGCTCTATCCGCCCGCTTCGTTCAAGCTCCTCCAGTTCATCCAGGCGCTCCAGACGCTTGCGGATGGTCACATAGTTCGTCAACAGCCCGCCGGGCCATCTTTCGGCCACAAAAGGCATTCCACAACGCTTGGCTTCACGCTCAATGATGGGCTCGGCCTGGCGCTTGGTGCCCGCAAACAGAACGTATTCTCCCTGCTCGGCGATAGCAGAGGTCACCTTCTTCCCCGCAACCAGCCCCCAGAGCGTCTTTCTGATATCAATGATGTGAATCAGATTCCGCTTTTTGTAAATATACGGCTCCATTTTCGGATTCCAGCGGCTGCTCCGATGCCCAAAATGCACGCCCGCTTCAATCAAATCTCTAACGTCAATATCCATCGCTGTTCGTAACTCCTGATGAAAACATGTGCCATAGGACAAAACAGAGTCGGTCCACCACCTCATCCGGTGCGGCGCGGCACATTGGAAGACGCTCGCACGGACGAGAAGCGATGAACGTAAAAAACAAGAAAGTCCTCATCGCCACCACAGAATAATCGCTCCCCACCCAAACCGGAATACGTCAATGTAATGGCAAGAGCCAGGGCAGGATTCCACCTGATTATTCCAACAACGGTCCAAAAGCCCATCAATATCCAGCTTTGGTGGGCGGACGCGGACTCGAACCGCGAACCTCCTGCTTGTAAGGCAGGTGCTCTCGCCAATTGAGCTATCCGCCCGGGTGTTTATACCCGTTTGGGGACACACTGAGATATGGGAACATCCCCTCTCACAGGATCGATGACCCCATTGAATGTCACGAATGACCCATACGGTAGCGATCATGCGGCAAAAAGTCAAACACAAAACCGCCGTGCAGAGTTCGTGACCAGCCGGGACCGGCTTCATTCCTCTCCGTCCGGACCTATACGCTGCTGAACCTCGCCAAGCAAACGTTCCGGCCCCACCGGCTTTTCAAGAAACGTGTCAACGGGCAACCAATCCTGGTCCGGCCCAAACTTGAACGGTGACTTCTCATTAACAGCGGTCAGGAGGATAATGGGCGTATTCTGGAGTTCTTCCTGTTCCCTTATCCACCTGGCCGCCTCGAAGCCAGCCATATCCGTCTCCATCATAACGTCGAGAATGATCAGGTCGGGCATCACCTCAGCGGCCTTCTCCCGTGCTTCCTTTCCACTGTAGGCCGGCACAACGTCGAATCCGTTACTCTCCAGCAGAGAGGAAGTCATCTCCACAAAATCCTGTTCGTCATCAACCAGCAGTATCTTCTCATCACTCAAAGCTTATTCTCCTGAATAGTCCGCACTTCATCGGCCAATCGTCGCCCCTACAAGCGTATATGATGCGGCCTTTTAGGTCAACACCCAGGAGAACCACCCGGCCATACCTTGACACTCCTTCGGGAATATGCGATGTTTTAGGTGCTTTGCGTCCGAACAAATCCTCAATACAGGAGATATGAGAGATGCCTGACATCACTGTTGGAGCTCAGATGTACACTCTGCGGGATTACTGCCAGGACCCTGATGGCGTGCGGGAAAGTCTTGCGAAAGTGGCCGATATCGGTTATTCGGCAATACAGATATCGGGCTTTGGCGAGGTCGACATGGGCGAGGTGGCCGAGATATGCGAGGAGTATGAGCTTGACGTTGCGGCCACTCATGAGGGCTGGGGACGTTTCAAAAACGAACTGGATGAACTGATAGAAGAGCATAAGACCCTCGGCTGCAGCCACCCGGCCATCGGAGGACTCCCCGGCGAATATCATTGCGCGGAAGGCGTGCAGCGATTCATCGATGAGCTTGGCCCGATCGCCGAAAAACTGCGCAGTGAGGGCATGGACTTCTCCTATCACAATCACAACCACGAACTGGTGCATTATGATGGCAAACCGTGGCTTGAACGGCTCTACACCCACGCCCCCGCAAAACTTTTGAAAGCCGAGATCGACACCTACTGGATTCAGGCAGGGGGCGGCGACCCGGCGGCCTGGATACGCTGGTGCGGCGGTCGCGAGCCACTGGTTCACTTCAAAGACATGGCTGTCGGCGAGGAACGGGAACCCCGCTTTGCCCCGATAGGTGAGGGAAACCTGAACTGGGATGCGATAATCGAGGCCTGCCGCATGGGCGGGGTCGAATACGCGCTCGTCGAACAGGATCAGTGTTACGATATGGATCCGTTCGAGGCTCTGGAAATCAGTTACAATAATCTCCAGGATATGGGTCTGGAATAGCCCAACCGTACCGTGCCGTTTGCACCCGGAGGCTGGCCGGTCAACCTCCGGGTTTTTACTGTACCAGGGATCAGACGGCGGCGAGAGGCCAGAACCAGTTGACCGCAAGGGGAGTTACCACGGTCAACAACAGCTGAAGCGGGAACCCGGCCACGATGAAATCCCGGAACCTGTAACTCCCGGGCCCATAGACCATCAGATTGGTCTGATTGCCCACAGGGGTCAGAAACGCAGTGCTGCCGGCCAGCATAACAGTCACCAGGAAAGGGAACGGATCCAGCCCCAGCCCACCGGCCGCCTGGACGGCCACCGGTATCATGAGAACCACACTCGCATTCTTGTGAATCAGGTTTGTCAGCAGGGCCGTGACAAAATAGAACAGAGCAAGCGTCCCAAGCGGCGGCAAATGTCGGGCCAGCTGTAGCGTATTGGCCGCCAGGTAATCCGCGGCCCCCGAGTTCTCCATCGCCTTCCCCAGGGGTATCAGCCCCGCAAGGAGGAAAATAACCTCCCAGTCCACCGCCCGTGGAACCTCCTTCGGATTCACGCATCCGAGGGCGCACATAAGGAGCGCCCCGCCAAGGGCAGAAATCACTATGGAGGTAATATTCAGCGCGGCGAAGAGCACCACCCCCGCCATTATGCCCAGCACGATTGGGGTTTTTGCCCGCCGGTACTCCGTCGGGTCAATCTCTTCCGCAACCACGAAGTTATCATTGGCACGCAATCGTTTTGCCGTGTTCTCCGATGCAAGAAGGAGCAACACGTCGCCGGCTTTCATCCTTGCGTCTTCAAGACCGGTATGGGAGAGCTCCCGCCCCCGCCTGATCGCAAGCACGGTTCCAGGATACCTTTCCTGAAAATTGACCGCTTCAAGTGTCTCATTTTCCAGAAAAGAACCGGAGGGAACCGCCACCTGAAGAACAACCTGCCCCTTCCCCGGTTCTTCCAGCTGCTTCTCCGATACGCGCTCCCCGGAAAATATCTTGACCCCCCTCGTCTCGATGAGTTTGAGCAGATTTTCACGCGAGGCCCGGATGATCAGGCGATCCCCGATGCGCAGGGTCTTACCTTCGTGAGGCTCCATGAACTGCTCCCCGTCACGCACAATCTGCACCAGGTCCAACTCAAAATCCAGCTCTCCGAAGACATCTTCAACGTTTTCCCCGATGTAATCGGAGTTCTGGTCCACCATCACCTCGGTCAGAAAATCGTTCATACCGTATTCTTCCGCCAGATCCTCCTCCGGTTTTATCCGCTCCGGCAAAAGCCGGTGTCCCACTGTCACAAGATAGACAATCCCGGTCAGCAGAATGATAATCCCCACGCCGGTGAACTCGAAGAACGAGAACGACCGGCCAATCAGACGCGCTGAGATGTCGCTCGCAAGCAGATTGGTGGAGCTGCCGACAAGCGTCAGAGTTCCCCCCAACATTGCCGCATAGGAAAGGGGAATCATGAGTTTGGAGGCGGAGGTTTTCATCCTCCGGGCCAGGTTTGCCACCATAGGAATCAGAATCGCCACCACGGGAGTGTTGTTGATCAGTCCGGCCGTCGGACCAGAAAACCCGGTTATAATTGCCACCTGACGCGTTATACTGGATCCGGCGACCTCGGATATCTTATCCCCCAGAATCTGGACCATACCGGTTCGCCGAACCCCGACGGTCAGAATATACATTGCCAGAATCGTTATGGTGGCTTCCGCCGCAAAACCGGAAATTGCTTCCGATGATCCCAGTCCGGTCCACGGTTCCAGAGCAGCAAGAAGCACCGGCACCCCCAGGGCCAGCAGGAACAGGGGAGCCGGTTCCAGAGCAAAAATCACGACAATGCAGACCACCACTCCCAGCGTAATCCCCGCTGAGGCCGTTAGATTCGGCTCCTCGAACGAATCCGTTTCTCCTTCAGCGGCCTCTCCCTCCTGATTGACAACAGGCTGTTGCTGCTCGGGCCGTCCCAATCCCGGGCCTTCTGCATCCGCGACAGGGAGAAACCCGAGAGCAAATATGCAGATCAGAAGAACCAACAGGCTGCGACGCATCGATGACCAACCTCCCTGAATTCTAACTATCACATCTCTATCGTTCGGTACACCATTGTATATTCTCTTCAGGGGAACGGCAATTCAGCCATTCTATCCCGTATATTTCACGAGTCGTCAGTGCGCCATCTATAGGAACAGACAAGGG